>JAXHNJ010000003.1 GCA_034520665.1 Patescibacteria group bacterium | reverse complement strand
GGTGCAGAAAATCCCGGGGTTATTAAAGCCACTAAGTCATTGGAGAAATAAGTGGCTTCTTGGATACCGGGGTTAAGATAATTATTTTTTGAGAAAGTGACTTTCAGTAAGGGCCAATAGATAATTATCAAGGCGGTAATTACCAGTATTGAAATAGAAGCAAGCTGTTTTATGAATTTTTTGTTAAGGTATAATTTTTTCTTATAAAAAAAATAGCTTAAAGTGATTAAAATAAAAAGAATAGTATAAGCGGCGTAATGAGGCTCGTTAGTCAGAATAAAAATAAGAAATAAGGCAGAGATAATAAGAGGCTTTATTTTTAGAGAATTAAGGTATTTAAAGAAAAAAAGGACAAAAAATGGGATAAATTCAATATGGGTGCCACCGCCGAAAGCTAAACTATAGCCGAAATGCAAGGGTGAGAAGGCGTAAATTAAGCCGCCAAGAAAAGAAGCAGAAACATTTTTTGTAAAATAAAAACAAAGCCAAAACGCCCCTAGAGCGGAAAAGAAAAAAGCAGACAGCCAAATTATATTATAGGAAAGAGGTTCGCTTAAGAATAGGTGGATTATTTTTACATAGGTTGAGAATTTAAAATATTTGGAAATATCTGTGACTTTGGTAATTTTAAATTCTTCTAAGGGAGATTCTTCTCCCAGGTTAATTTTTCTGTAATGGTTGTAGGTATGGCTATAAGTTTCAAAATTGTCATGAGCTCCTACAATATGGGTGTTTATTTGAAAAGTTATGGGGATAGTTAAAATAATTGTCAGAAAAAGATAAGCTAAAACAATAAAAATAGTTGTTTTTCTAGATATATTTTTGTTACTTGTGTTTTTCATATATGGCCATAATAGCAATTTTTAGAGAATAATTCAATCTTGTTATAAGCGGTTAAATATGATATTTTAAAGAAGTAAATAAAAAAACAAATATGAAAATAAATTTCTTAGATAATAATAAAAACGGAAAAAATAAACTTAAAAGATTAGGCTCAAATTGGAAAAAATTTGTTTATTATCTATCTTGGGTTGGGATATTATCTTTTGGGTTTATTATTTTGGCCAGAATAATAAATTTTGTTGCTTTTAGATTATTTGATAAGTTGGTAGTTTTTAATTTTCCCTGGTTAAATAATATTGATTATTTTTTATTTCTTTTTATACTGCTTGATTTATTTATTATTAATCGGGTTTTAAGTAAGAGGGGATTGAGAAATGAAAAATTTTGGGTTTGGTTTTTAATTATTTTATTAATATTAAATTTTACTTGGAGTATTGCTATAGTAAATTATTCTAATCTAGGTATATATAAACTTAATGTAGGCATGTATTATGCCACACTGTTTATTGGTTTTTTTTCTCTAACAAATACAAGAAAAAAAATATCCCAGTTGCTTAAAAAATCAGAAATAGAAATAGAGAAAGAAAAGGAAAATGAAAATTTAAAAGAAGAAAAAAGAAAGAAAGTATTTTCCAAGAAGTTTCCGAGAATAAATAAAATTCCTGTGTTTAGGAATTTTATTAAATGGATGTATAAAGAGGGGTGGTGGTTTAGTATTCCTTTAATAATTATTACAATCATTTTTATCGTAATTAAAGTTGGTTTGCCTATTATTTATACAGGAAGTTATGTTGATGAATATAATCATATTTTATCAGGAATTGAATTTTTCAAAACAGGACATTTTGCCGAAATTTATCATGGCTCATATTATATGAGGGGAGCATATGTTTCATTTCTTGCAGGTCTTTTTATGAAACTTTTTGGAAAAACAATTTATGTGGCTAAAATGCTTCCTGCTATGCTGGGAATTGCTAATTTTTTTCTACTTTACAAGATAGGGAGAAAAATATTTACTAACAAAACCTTTATCCTTGTGCTTCTTGCAGTATTTTCAACATTACCATGGTTTATCTTTAACCATTTTTATATAAGAATGTATGTTTTTTATGAATTTTTTTTACTTTTACTAACATTTTTGTTTATATTAATAATTCAAAATATAAAAAATATAAAGAAAATTTCAATCTATGGAATTATAACTTTAATTACATTAACAATACTATATTTTTTCAGCAATGATGTTGGAATGTATATGGTTCTCTTGTATTCGTTCTTTTTTATGAGTTACATTTTCTTTTTTGAAATTCAAAAAATACCTTTTAAAAATAAGTTTTATCAAAAGTTAAGTAAAAATCATGTCTTGAAAATAAGTATTTTTCTTATTTTCGGCATTTTAGCGGTCTTATATGTTGATGGTTTCTCCCTTATTGAAAGATTTATATCTGGAAGTGTTACTTTTACATCAGGAGATGAATTCAAATACAGTAATTTGTTTTTTAATCTGAATCTGGTCTTTACTGTATTCTTCCTTTTATCATTATTTCTGGTTTTTTCTAAGAAAATAAGAAATCTTACAAAATTATTGATCCTCTCCTCTCTCGCATTATTTTTAATTCATATGTCTTCTTCTCAAGATTTACAAATGACAAGAATCATAATTTATTATTTACCTCTATTTTATTTAGTATCTCTTATCAGTTTTGAAAGAGTGGGGCAAATATTAAATAATAAAATCATATTAGTTTTCCTGTTATTACTCCTGTCTTTGACCATATATAGCAATTACCCTAATAATTTTTTTTCAGAGGGGCCGCATATTCCATCTGAAGTTGGCTATCGTGATTACCAAAAAAGTATCCATAGTTTGATAGATATACACAAAAATACAACAATAATAACTCATCTACCTCATATAATTCAATTCTATTATCCCAGTATAAATAATTCACGAATGTATTTATTGAGAGATAAGGAAAACTCTTTTTATGATATCAGATTAAAATACTTAAAAAATAACAAGACATATTACACCCCCTCCGACAATGTAATAATTACTAACTCAAACAATTTAGAAAATATTATTAAAGAATCAGAAGTGATTCTTTTATTGGATAATTCATTCTTTTATTCTTGGACAGAGAAAAGTTCTCAAAAAATAATTAAAGATAATTTTAAAAAAGAAAAACAATTACAAGGGATAACTATATATATAAAATGAAAACATTATTTGATTATTCACAAAAAGAATTTAAGAAAAGTACAAAAGGTAATTTTATTCACTCTTATTATCTTGCAAAAAATCTTTCCAAAAATATTGATTTATATGGAATAAACCCAAAGTCACATCCAAAAATAATTGAGAAGGAAAAACACACTAAATTTCCAAGTGAAATCTATTGTCCCTTTATTAAAGGTTTCTTTAATCCAATAATTCAAATAATGGCAATTATTTTTAAAAAAATAAAAATAGACATAGTGTATTCAAGATATTCCTATTCAATTCCTAAACAATTCGGATATTGGTTTAGTTTTATTTTTAAAAAACCATGGGTTGTAGAAGTGGGAGGCATTCCTTGGGAGGAAGGTAAAAAAATACGACATAAAAGAATATTTAGAAAATTTTTTTTATTTCCATTAAAAAAAGCAGATAAAGTCATATTTTATTCAAATTCAATAAAAAAAGAAATTTTAAATGAAATATCACTAAATAAAGAAAAGATAAAAATTATACCTTGCGGAGTTGATCCCCATCTTTTTAAGCCATTAAATAAAAAATTTATAAGAAAAAAATATGGTCTTCCCAAAAATAAGAAAATAATTGTTTATCAGGGCAGTATCGATCATTGGCAAGGACTAGATATTCTGCCAGAAATTACTTTGAGGCCAATGGATAAAAGAGAGGATTTTGTTTTTGTTGTTGTGGGGGGAGGAAAATATCTTCCAATTCTTAAAAGTAAGATTAAAGATTTGGGTGTTGAAAAATATTTTATATTCACAGGCAAGGTTCTACAGAATAATGTTGTTGATTATATTAATGCATCTGATTTTTGCATAGCTCCATTTGTTAAAAATAGAAAAGCCTCACCTATAAAAATTTTTGAATATTTAGCTTGTGGAAAGCGTGCTATTACTTCCAGCATTCCTGATGTGTTAGATCTTGATTTAAATGAAGGTTTAACTTATTTTGAATCAGAAAATGTTGAATCACTATTAAAAGCCATAAAAAAAGAACTAAATAACAAGATTTATAATAAAGAACCCATAATTAAAAAAATAAATGATAAATATACTTGGGAAAAAAATGCAGAAAAAGTATATAAGATAATACAAAATGAATATAAAACTAAAAAATAATATTAAAAAAATATTGGGAGAAAGAAGAATCAAGTATGTTTTTTTTATTTTAAATTGTTCAAGATTATCTATTCAGCGTATAAAAAAAGGTTTAATCAATAAAAAAATGATCTTGCATAAACCAATAAAAAAAATTACAGAAATTTCTTTACCAAATAAGGAAATATTCTTTGGGTATTATGATAAAACTCCTTTTAGTTATGACAATAATAAGATACTTATTAATATTGCTAACAAAAAATATAATTCCAAAAATAAACCCCTAATTATCGGGTACTATAATGTGAGAACAAAAAAAATCACAAAACTAATGCAAACTAAAACTTGGTGCTGGCAACAAGGTTGTAGATTACAATGGTATAAAAACAATAATTCTATATTGTATAATACTTTAATTGATAATCAGTATGGTTCTGTGATTCAGGATATAAATACAAAAAAGATTCTTAAAAAAATAAATTATCCTATATATGATATAAATAAATCTAAAAAAATAGGAATTTCTGTTAATTTTTCTAGGTTAGAAAGGCTCAGACCAGGTTATGGGTATTCCAATAAAAAAGATCCAACAAAAGATATAAGAGCACCTAAAAATGACGGGGTTTGGAAAATAAATATTGAAAAAAATTCTAAAAAATTGCTTTATTCTTTAAATTATCTAAGTAAGATCGAACCAAAAAAAAGCATGATTGACGCAGAACATTATATCAATCACGTATGTTTCAATCCTTCAGGAAATAGATTTTTGTTTTTTCATTTATGGGCGAAAAATGGTAGAATGTATTCAAGAGCATTTACATCAGATATAAATGGAAAAAAATTATTTCTTTTGACTAATGAAAATTTTGTCTCTCATTATGCATGGAAATCTAATTCAGAATTATGTATCTTTGCCTATCATAATGATAAGGGACATAAATATTATTTATACGAGGATCTTACAAATAAGAAAGGAGTTCTCGGAGAAAATAAGTTGAATGAAGATGGGCATCCCACATTTTTTTCAAAAAATAAAAAGATGATTACAGACACGTATGCGGATAAACAAGGTTATCAACATTTGTTGATCTATGATTTTAAAAAAGATAGAATAGAAAAATTGGGGAAATTTTTTATGCATCCAGTAATAAATGTAGATTATAGATGCGATCTTCACCCAAGAATTAATAAAGGAGGAGATATTATTTGCATTGATAACTTGAAATTAAATAAAAGAGAAATATACATAATATATTTAAAATGATAAAAGAAAAAAAATATAACCAAGCTAGGAAATGGTCTAACAAAGAACTAAAAAAATTTTGTCATCTATTTAAAGGGGATGTTTTAAACGTTTCTGGTTGGAAAGATGAAGATAAAGAAGGAGACCATTATAAAAATTATTTTAAAAACTCAAATAATTACCATATATCAAACTATAAATCTTCAGCATGCGGTTTTCAAGGATTTAAAAATGAGTTTTTTCTAGATCTATCTAAAACAATCCCTAATAGATTAATAAAAAAATATGATGTTATATTTAATCATACAACTTTGGAGCACATATATAATTTCAGAAAAGCATTTACAAATCTTTGTTTGATGTCAAAAGATACAGTGATATTGGTTGTGCCTTTTTTACAACAAATGCATTCTAATTATGGAGATTATTGGCGATTTACACCTTCGGCGATTAAAAAAATGTTTGAAGAAGAAAACATGCTAATATTATATTCATCTTTTAATGAAGGAAAAAAAGAGTCAGTGTATTTGTTTTTTATTGCATCTAAAAAAACTCAAAAATGGAAAGAAAAAATAGGAAATAGTTTTACTTATAAAGCAAATAAAAAAGAATTTCTAGGTATTTATGAACAATTTGTTGGTAACCGAGCAATAGTTAATTCTTTTTTATATAAATTATTAAAAAAAGTATTTAGAGTATTAAACAAAAAGTAAGTACTATTCATTTTTGAGTTTTAGAATAAAAAATAAAAATTGGATCAATATACTTAAAGTATGAACTATTAAAGTTGCAAAGAAAACTCCTAAAAAACCAAAATAATTTATAAATATTAAACTCAGAATTACATTTGATATGCCCCCAAGCATGGTTGCAATAGCTGTTATTTTTGCAAATCCTCCCGGTGTAATAAAACCATTAGTCAAGAATACTCCCCATAACTTAATAGGCAATAAAATTAACAAGATAGTCATAATTGTAATAAACGCTTCAGTGTAATATTCTGTAAAAAAAATTTTTATGATTATGGGAAAGATAAAGTATAATATTAATGAAAGAATAATTCCTCCTACAATAAACATTGGTAAAATTTTGATGATTTTATTCTTAACAGTTTTATAATCATTAAGGGTTATGTACCTTGTTGTGTTTGGAGCTAATACTTGACCCAAAATCACCGCCGGAATAAATAACAATTTGAACACTTTATTAACAATTTCATAATATCCAATTTCAGCAATAAATCCAAACTGCTTTAAAATTAATATGTCTACTCTTGTGTAGAGGAAAAAAGCAATGTTTGCTAACCCTATAATGACAGCATACCTAACAACCTTCTTTGTAACATCTTTATCAAAATTAAATTCCATATCTTTTCTAAAAACAAATAACCCTATCGTAAGCAATCCAAATAATAAATTTTGAGAGATGATTGCACCGATTAAACCATAAGATTTAATTAAAATAAAGGCTGTGGGAAGACTAATTATTGCAACAACAATACTGATAAAAGATAATTTTTTGAAATCCTTTAAACCCCGATAAACTCCATCTGCCACAGATGAAAGAGGCATAAAGTAAAGGTAGGGAATTAAAAGTAACAAAAGAGTGTATTCTTCAAAAATATATTTCCCAAAAAAGACAATAGATAAAGAAACCAGAGTTGCCATTAAAATTATTATGGTTGAAATTGAGAATAATACACTATTTAGTTTTTTTGAATTTTTTGTTTTCAGTTCGGCCACATATTTTGAAGTTGAGGGAGAAAAACCAAAATCACAAATTATCATAAATAAACCTATAACTGCCATTAAATAGCTAAATAAACCCAGTTGTTCTGGCATTAAAAAATAAGCCGCAATAAAAAATATCAAGAAAGTAGTTCCTTGTTTAGCACCAACCTGAATAGCTCTCCATTTAAAGTTATGGATGGTTTCTCTATGTTGAAGATATTTATTTTTTAATTGATTTATCATTTTTCTTTTAAAACTTTATTGTAAACTTTAATATATTTCGGGATCTGTTTTTCTGCTGTAAACTTATGAATATCCTTCAAATTGTTTTTACTAATTCTTTCTATTTCCTTAGGATTATTTTTTAAATATAAAATTAACTCTTTCATTTTTTCTGTATCTCCGGGTTTAAAGAGATAGCCATTTCTACCTTCTTTGACTATTTCTCTCATTCCTGGAATATCTGAAACTAAAATTACTAAACCACGAGCCATTGCTTCTAAAATTGTCATTGGGAAGACCTCTGTGTAAGATGGTAGGATGAAAATTTGAGATTTGTCGTAATATTGTAGTAACTTTTTATTAACAATATTTGAATAAGATTTAATATTAAATAAATCTTCTGATTTTTCTTTTAAAGGACCACCTCCTATAAAGTTAAAGGATATATCTTTATCTTTAATATTTTTACATAACTCAATTAAATCATCAAAACCTTTTAATTTGTTCATTCTGCCAACAAAAAGTATACATATTTTTTTCAAGTGTTTTTTTTTAAAGGTAGATATTATTTCTTTTTCAATAAAATTATTTATTACAATCGATTTTTTATGAAATATTTTTTTAAATAATATATAATTTTTATATTCTAAAAACTGTGAATTAGTAATAAATGTCAGTTTATCCACTAATAATATCATTAAATTTAGAATTACCTTATAGCTTGGATTTAGAATTAATTTATTTATAAGAAAATTAAATATATTTTTTTCCTCAAGTTTAAATGGATGTTTAGAGGGCATGAAATGAAAAGTAATTATCTTAGGTTTTTTAGAAAAAATTATCAATGGAAGAATTATAGGAGATGGATAATTTATATGCCAAAGAAAGACATTCTTTTCAATATTAGATATGTTGTTAATGTTAGCTAAAAATCTCTTCCCAAAAATTTTTTTTATTTTTATAGAGAATATATTTTTATTTTTTGTGTTTTTATTGTCAGATAATGGAACCAATATACTATTTGTAGCATTGGCTATTTTTTTTGAGGCTATATAACTTCCCCCGTAATTATGTTCATGAATTAATATTCCTCCTAAAAATTTTTTATTATGATGTTCTGTCTTATTCATTTTTTATAAAATTGTTTTCGGGTTTTTTATTAGTTATTATCCACATTATGCCGTGAATATTTCCTATTAAAAAAGTATTTATATTTTTAAGATTATTTGAATATTTTATTATTTTTTTAATATTGTAAAAGAACAATAGATAAAATAAATAGGGAATTTTATCTATAAATTTTCTCTTTTTCCAGTAATACCATTTTTTTCTTGACATCATATAGATTTTAAATAAGCTATTTTTTGCCTCTATTAATTTATGCCAAATTACTGCTTTTGGAATATAAAGAATCTTTATCCCTTTTTTTCCCATCCTGTAGATATATTCTAATTCTTCTCCATAGGCAAAAAAATTATCATTAAAAAGACCATATTTTTTTATTTTGCTAGAATCTATTAACATAGCACAACCTGTTGGATGTTTAATTATTTTATCTTTTTTACTTATTTTTTTATTGTCGCAAATTTTACACTTCATATTAATACTTCTTAATCTTAATTCTTTTAATTAGTATTTTTGGCATTAAACCTAAGGCTGATAAATTTGCTTTTACAACAATCCAGAACATTTTAATAAAACCAATATTTTCATTTAATTTTTCTACTGATTCGTGTTTCTTAAAAAAATATGAAAATTTTAATCTAATATTTCTAAAGGGGAATAAAATTAAATCAAAAAAAGGTAAATTTTTTATTGCTGTTAAAATTTTATTTCTTTCTCCATAATATGCTTTAAAAGGAGAAGCAACTCCTCCTGTTTGAGAATGTAAATGAATTAATCTTGCCTTAGAGGATAAATAAGAAGTATATCCTAAATTCTTTATCCTAATACCCAAATCTAAATCTTCTACATAAGCAAAAAAATCTTCATCAAAAATTTCTCTATCTCTTTTATATAAATATTCTAAGACCTCTCTTTTATATAGTGGTGCAACTCCTCCTGGACAAAAAATCTCACAATCATGGGAAAGTTTAGGAATTTCGTCATCTGTTTTTCCATATCCTAATGAGATCCCTCCTAGTTTATTTATTTGCAATGCTTTGCTAAAAATCAATCCAGCATTTTGAATATTCTTCCCATCTTTAAAATAAGCTTTACTTGAAACAGCTCCTATTTTTTCACTTTTTTCAGCAGTCCTAACTAATTCTTTTAACCAATTTTTATCCACAATTGTATCATTATTTAAACAAACAATATATTCAACTTTTTTATCCTTGAATGCTTCTTTTATTCCTTCATTGTTTCCTTTTGCAAAACCATAATTTTTGTCTAATTTTATAATTTTTACTTTTGGAAAGTTTTTTTTAACATAATTTGAACTTCCATCAACAGAGCCATTATCCACAAAATAAACATCAAAATCTTTATAAGTTTGATTAAAAACCGAATTTAAGCAATTTTTTAAGAATCTTTTTCCATTCCAATTAACTATTATTATTGCTGCTTTTTTCATTTTGCATATACTAAATTTTTATTTAATGGGTATGTTAAGAAGGTTCCTAAAATTTTATTGAATGATCCTTGCTCTCTCATCCATTTATCATCATATTTAATTCCTTTGAAGTTTTTTCTATTCTCTTTCTTAGCTATTCTGTTAGGAGATAATCCATGATATTCCATCTTGCTAATCTTCTTAGAGTAATTCTTAGGAATTTTGATATTTAGATGTTGTTGTATTTTGTTAATGTATTTTCTAGGATTTTTACAAAATTCTTCATAGCTTATAATTAAGCTAGGTAACTTTCTTTTTTTAAGATATTTTAACATCATAAAATTAACAAAATTCCATTTTAAAAGAGAAATAAAATAATTTTTGTTTTTTCCACCCCTATTAGAACTAAATGAATTTGCAACTGCTCTTCCATCTCTAATTATAGAAATATTATATATCTCAATTCGCGGGTCAGAGTCAAGTTCAATTAATCTTGCAATATCCTTGGATGAGTCGAGGATGTACTCGACATTTGGATTTTCTTTTTTTATTTTTGTAAATAGATCATAATCTTGAGATTTATCCTTGAAGTTTATTTTTTTTGAAAGAGGATTCAACAAAAAATTTATCATCTTTAGATAATCTTTAAGATTCATGCGATTTATAATTTTTGTTTTATTATTAACAAAATTTTTCCAAAAAATACATTTGTTAAACTTATTTCCACAACTACATTCTATATTTCTCTTCTTTAATTCATTATATTTATAAATTTCTCCAACACTAAATACACTATCATTTGTGGAAATTAATAAATCTAAGAGAGTAGAACCGCTTCGACCAATTCCGGAAATATAAATAACCTTGATTTTATCTTTCATCTCAAAATCTCCTCATATTTTTTAATTACATTCTTCCAATTATAATTTTGGTTAAACTTTGGAGGATTAATTTTTTGGTTTATTAATTTTTCAATTTTTATCTTTAAATCTTTATTAAGAAAATATTTTTTATTTTTTAATATTTCTCTGTGACCTCCAATATCTGAAACTAGAGGATAGCATCCAGCTTGAATTGCTTCTAAAACAGTTAATCCAAAACTTTCAAACCAACTAGCACTTATAAAAATACTTGCATGTCCATAAAGATTTTTCATTTCTTTAGAATTATTTTCTACCCAACCATGAAATTTTACTATATCTTTTAAGTTGTTTTCTTTTGCTTTTTTTTCTAAGAAATTTCTATATGGTCCTTCACCTACAATATCTACTTTCCAACCTTTCAAATTTAATCCTTTTAATGCATCCAAAACATCCTGAACTCCTTTATTTTCAAAAAGTCTTGTAACAATTAAAATTCTTTTTTCTTTTTTCATTGGTTTAAATTTGTTCTTATCAATTCCATTAGGAATGACTTTTAAGTTTCCTTGTGTTGTAATGTTCAGAATTTTATTTTTCAAGAAATTAGATGGACAAACAACAGCTTTGGCTTCCTTAACAATTTCTTTCCATTGTTTTTTAACTAAGGGATAAATATACTTGAAACTTCTTTTATTGTTGTAACCCAAAACATCACTCCCATGACTTGTAATAATATAAGGTATTCCAAATTTCTTCTTCAACCATTTTGCAATAATTCCTGTAGGAATAATAAAATGAGTGTGATTAATATCATAAGAGTTATTCTTAAGATGTTTTCTTAGAAATCTTTTTGCTGAAATAATATATATTAATTGTTCCCAAGGATGACAAATTTCCTTTTTACTTCTTAAACAAGGAACTCTATAGATATTAATTCCATCTTTATTTTCATAAGAAGGCAGGTCTTTATAACTCATAGTCACAACATCCACTTTATGCTCTCTCTGAACATAACCTTTGGCTATCTCATACGAAACCGGAGAAGCCCCACCGCCCAAAGGAGGAAATTCATAATTAAGTATTAATATTTTTTTTGACGGCTTACTCATTAATTTTTTTAAGTTCAGAGATTATTTTTTTATGAACTAATTTATGAGATAGAACAAATCCCTGTTTATTAATTGGTTTCTTTTTATTGTATTTTAAGTCATGCCCCAACATATCGGTAATCTTACCGCCGGCTTCTTTAAAAATAATTTCAGCGGCGCCGATATCCCATTCGCCGGTTTGGTCACTGCTATTAAGATAAATGTCAGCTTTTTGCTCGCAGATAAGAGCCGCTTTTAGGCCGGCACTGCCGTAGGGTATTTTTTTACCGATTTTTAAATTTTCACAAAGCTTTATTTCACCGGGCAATAAATGATTACGACTGACTAGTAGAGACATATCGGTAAAGTCAGTATTATTTGAAACTGATAATTTAATCGGTTTATTTCTACCTTGCTTTAGAAAGGCGCCTTTATCTTTTTGGGCGTAATATAATTTTTTTGTCACTGGCTGGTAGATAGCGCCTATGATCGGCTTGTTATTTTGGGTTAAAGCGGCCATAATAGAAAACTCACCGGTTTTCTGAATAAAGTCTTTGGTGCCGTCTAAAGGATCAATAATCCAGATTTTATTTTCTTTTAATCTTTCTTTATTATCCTGGTGTTCGGAAAGTATTTTATAAGGCGTTTTTTTTAATTCGCTGATTAAAACTTTTTCTGAGGCAAAATCAGCCTTGGTTAGGGGAGTGTAGCCGTCCTCATGGATAATATTTTTGCTGTGGTAATAATTTAAGGCTACCCGACCGGCTTTTTTGACCGCCTTTTTTAATAAATTTATTTCTTCCAAGTTATATATAATTATTTTTTCTTAAATAAGTAATAACTTTATTAGCCGAAGTATTCAGAGATTCTTTTTTTGTATGAAGAGTTACTTGTGGATTTTGGGGTTTTTCATAAGGGTGGCTGATGCCAGTGAAGTGCTTAATTTCTCCTTTTTTAGCCTTTTTATAAAGGCCTTTAACATCTCTTTTTTCACAAAGAGAGAGGGGAGCCTCAACAAAAATTTCCACAAAATTATCAATTTTTTTTCTTAATTCAGCTCTTTGTTTTTTATAGGGCGAAATAAAGGCAGTTAAAACCATTACCTCGTGTTTAGCCAATATTTCAGCTACAAAGCCAGCTCTTTCAATATTAGTTTCTCGGTCTTTTTTGCTGAAACCAAGGTCTTTGGATAAAGACTGGCGCATAATATCGCCGTCCAGTCTCTGGCAATCAATCCCTTTTTTACTAAGAATTTCATAGACCTTATTGGCTACTGTACTTTTACCCGAGCCGGACAGGCCGGTAAACCAAAGCACAGCTCCTTTTTTAAGAGACTTACTGGCTTTCTTTTTTTCCTTAGCTCGGTCAATAATTACTCCGGCGGCAATGGTATTGTTAGTTAACTGGTCAATAATAATAAAACAACCGGTGTTTCTATTTTTAGGGTATGGATCAAACAAAATCGGCTCATTAGTGGTAATATTTATTTTGCCAATTTCATTTATTTTTAATTTATTAGCTTTTTTTCGGTGAAGATTATCTATGTTTATAATATACTGCAGTTTTTTTAAGGAACAGCGAGTAGTTTTAGCAAGGTGCTTTAAAAGATAGGTTTTGTCTTGATCAAGAGGAGTATCAGAAAACCAGCAAACCATGGCGTTAAAACTTTTTGAAATTTCAGGAATATTTTTTGACTTTACAATCATATCACCGCGGCTGGCGTCTACTTCATCCTTCAATTTAATGACTATTGACTGGGGGTTATAACAAAGTTTTTGACTTTTTTGATGACAAATTAATTTATCTATTTTGGTTTCTTTTCCAGAAGGCAAAACTTTTACCTTCTGACCAGGCTTAATAGTACCGCCTTCTATTTTTCCGGCCAAGCCTCGGAAATTTTGGTGAGGACGAATAACATATTGAATAGGAAAGCGGAAATCAATCATATTTCGATCAGAGGAAATTTCTAAATTCTCAAGATAGGATAAAACGGTTGGCCCGTTATACCAGGGCATATTATCTCTGCGATTAACGACCATATCTCCTTTGAGTGAGGAAACGGGAATAAATTGTAAATCAGAAATATTCATTTTAGCGGCAAAATTAGTAAAATCGTCTTTTATTTTATCATAAGTTTTTTCCTGATAATTCATCAAATCCATTTTATTGACTATAATAGCAATATGAGGAATGCCCAAGAGAGAAGCTATAAATAAATGTCTTTTTGACTGGATTAAAAGACCCTTTCTGGCGTCGGCAATTAAAAGGGCCAGGTTAGCTTTTGAAGCCCCGGTAACCATATTACGGGTATACTGTTCGTGTCCGGGCACATCAGCAATAACAAATCTTCTTTTTTTGGTGCCAAAATAGCGGTAAGCTACATCTATAGTAATACCTTGCTCGCGTTCAGCCGAAAGCCCGTCAGTGAAAAGAGAAAAATCAATACCCTCAAAACCTCTTTTTTTACTGGTTATTTTAACGGTTCTAAGTTGGTCAGCAGAGATTACTTTGGAATCATACATCAGCCGGCCGATAAGAGTGGATTTGCCGTCGTCAACACTGCCAGCAGCCACTAAATTAACTAATTCAATATTTTCGTTATTATTTATATTTTTCATTTAAAAATAACCCTCCTTTTTTTTATCTTCCATAGCACTGTCTGAATTTTGGTCAATGGCTCTATTTTGTCTTTCAGAATCCTTGGCTTCTATGAGCTCTTCAATAATTTCATCAACTGTAGTGGCCGTGGAAGGAACAGCTCCAGTAGAAGGCGAACAACCAAGTGTTCGATAACGACAATTTATTTCAAGTACTTCCTCGTTTTTTTTGGGAGAAACATATTCATCAAGACGCAAATAAATATTTTTTCTTTTAATTACCTTTCTTTTTTTAGCAAAATAAAGCGGCACTACTTCAATTTTTTCCAGCTTAATATAACGCCAAATATCTATTTCGGTCCAATCCGAAAGAGGGAAAATTCTCATGGATTCCTTTTCTTTTATTCGGGTATTATAAAGATGCCATAACTCAGGTCTTTGATCTTTGGGATTCCAAACACCTTCTTTGGTTCGTGGAGAAAAAATTCTTTCTTTAGCTCGGGATTTTTCTTCTTCTCTTCTGGATCCGCCAATAGCCGCGTCAAACTCATATTTTTTAATAGATTCCAGTAATGGCTTGGTTTTTTTATGATAGATGTATTCTTCACTGTGAGCTTGATTAGCCTTCATGGATAAAGCTACTGGATCCTCATTTTTATAAACTATTATTTTTAAATTGTTATTTTTATTAATTTTTTCTCTGAATTCATACATTTCTTTAAATATATAACCAGTATCAATTTGCATCAGAGGAAAAGGAATTTTTCCGGGGTAAAAAGCTTTTTGAGCTAATCTTAACAGGCAAGAGGAATCTTTGCCGATAGAGTAAAGCATAACCGGATTTTTAAAATTTGCCACTACTTCTCGAATAATATGTATTGCCTCGCTTTCTAATTGTCTAAGATAATTAATTTCGTATTTTTCCATAAATTTTATTTATTATTATTTTTGGTACCCCACTTTGATTTATTCCATATTCTTTCATGAAAGTAATAAAAAAGTATTTTGAAAATTATTTCTAGACCACCGATTTCCAAGGATAAAGTTAATTTACCAGTAAAAAAATAGACTAAAGAAACTGTAGTTAGGCTAGCGATAATCCGCCAACTAGTGGCTTTCATTATGCTACGATAAGATTTGTCAGACATAAATATTAATTTTCAATAATTTCTTTGATGTTATAAATATTTTTTTTACCTTGATAATGATTTTTAACCGAAATATCAGCTAAAAGACCGGAAATAAAAAGCTGAATACCAACCAAAACCATAAAAATTGAAACTAAGGGCCAGATGCGGTTTTGCAAAGAATAGCCAAAAAAGTAGCGGGCGATAGCTAGATAGAGACCCATCATAAAACCCCCTCCGCCGATAATAATTCCTAGTCCGCCAAAAAGATGAAGCGGCCGGCCTGTGTATTTGCGGTAAAACCAGACAGAAAGCATATCAATAAAACCTTTTAAAACTCTTTTCCAGGTATATTTAGTATAACCTCTTTTTCTAGGAAGGTGCTCTACCTTAATTTCCCCTAATTTAAAACCCTGCCAGCGGAGCATAGCCGGAATAAAACGATGAGTTTCGCCCATTAGTTGTATATCTTTAAAGCATTTCTTTTTATAAATTTTTAGAGTACAGCCGGAATCGTGTATTTTATCTTTAACAAATAGCTTTCTTAAAAAATCAGCTCCTCTTGAAATAATTCTTTTGGAAAGATTATCTTTACGATTATAACGCCAGCCAGAAACTACATCATAACCTTGTTTTATTTTTTCAATCAGTTTAGGAATTTCGGCCGGCGGGTTTTGTCCGTCGCCATCCAAAGTAATAATAAAATCTCCCTGGCTGTGTTTAATACCGGCGTCTAAAGCAGAGGTTTGCCCAAAGTTTCTCCGGAAAGCAATAATTTTTATAGGGGAAAGGGTTTTTAATTTTTGATGAGTAGAGTCAGAAGAGCCGTCATTAACAAAAATAATTTCAAAAGGCTCATTCAATTTAAGCATAACCTCTTTGATTTCCTGAAAAAGAGGCTGAACATTATCCTCTTCGTTGTAAACAGGCACCACTACTGAATATTTTATATTATTTTCCATAGTATTCCTTGAACCAATTTATGAATTTTTTTATACCTTCTTCAATATTTGTTTTTGGCTCGAATTCTAAAAGTGATTTTGCTTTTGTGATATCGGCGTTAGTTATTTCCATATCGCCGGGTTGCTTTGAAAGCATATTTTTTTGGGCTTTTTTGCCGAGCTCTTTTTCGAGTAAGGAAATAAAATATTCAAGCTTAACAGTATTTGAGTTACCAAGATTTATAACTTCGTAAGGGAAAGGGTGGTCAAGGGCCGCGACAGTTCCCTGAACTATATCGTCAATATAGGTAAAATCTCTTTCGTGCTTGCCATAATTGTAAACATCGATTGGTTTATCATTAGAAATTAATTTCGCAAATTTTATCGGGGCCATATCCGGCCGACCCCAAGGCCCATAAACCGTGAAAAAGCGGAGACCAGTGCAATTTAAATTATAGAGATTATGATAGACATGAGCCATCAACTCATCAGCTTTTTTACTGGCGGCGTAAAGGGAAATAGGGGCGTCAACTGAGTCTTTTTCAGCAAAAGGAATTTTAGTATTACCGCCGTAAACTGAAGAAGAAGAAGCGTAAATAAAATCTTTTATTTTATATTCTTTAGCTAATTCTAAAAGATTTAAAGTACCTTTAATATTAGTTTCTTGATAGATAAAAGGATCTTCAATAGAAGCTCGGACCCCGGCCCGGGCCGCCAAATGGCAAATTTTGTCAATATTTTCTTTTTCAAAAATTTCTTTTAAACTGGTATAATTTCTGATATCCACTCGGTATACCGGAAATTTATAATCTTTAAGAAATATTTTTATTCGGTCTTCTTTTAATTTTGGGTTATAATAATCATTAAAATCATCAACACAGACAATTTGATTACCTCTTTTTAAAAGTTTTTTACTGACATTAGAGCCGATGAATCCAGCTCCGCCAGTCATTAATATTTTTGACATTTGAGCGGTAATTTTTTTATGATTTCATCTGAAACTATAACAGAAAATGACACTTTTGTAAATTAATAAATTTGGTGTTATAATAAATAAATAAATAAAATATTATTTTAATAGTAATTAATTATAAATATATGATTCAAGGCGTACAAACCAAAAAACTAAAAAAGATTAAAGACGACCGGGGTTATCTCATGGAAATTTTGCGAAACGATGACCCTTTTTTTGAAAAGTTCGGCCAGGTTTATCTAACCACTTGCAAACCCGGCTATGCCAAGGCCTGGCATTATCATGATAAGCAAAATGACCACTTTTGTGTGGTTAAAGGGATGGCCAAGGTAGCTCTTTATGACGGCCGGGAAGGCTCGCCAACCAAAGGCGAAATCAATGACTTTGAAATTGGTGAAGATAATCCGAGGCTAGTTTTTATCCCTCAAGGGGTTTACCATGGCTTTACTGCTTTAGGTGATCAGCCGGCTGTTTTAATTAATACTATAACCAGGACCTACAACCATGAAAATCCGGACGAACACCGAGCGCCGTTTAATGACCCTGAGATTGGTTATGATTGGGGATGCAGCGAAGGGGATGAGTTAGAGGAATAGTTAATTTGTTGATTGGTTAATTAGTTTTGTTAAATTCAAATTTCAAAATTCAAAGTACAAAATAATACCAAATAATTAAAAATTAAAATTCAAAACCCTATATATTACAAAAGTTTTGAATTTAGATATTATAATTTAGGATTTGTTTTGAATTTTGAGCTTTGTGCTTTGAATTTATTAATACTATGACCAAAAATACAAAAATAGCCGTCACTGGTTCAATAGCCTACGACCGCATTATGAATTTTCCGGGGCGGTTTAAAGACCATATTATGCCGGATAAGATTCATATGCTCAATGTCAGTTTTTGTGCTGATACTTTTCAAGAAGGCTTTGGCGGCTGTAGCGGCAATATTGCTTATAACTTAAAATTACTGGGGTTGGAGCCGGTTATTTTCTCCCAGGCCGGTTCTGATTTTAATAAATATAAAAAATGGTATCAAAAAAATAAAATTAGTCTGGCCAATATTAAAATATATAAAAATGAGGTAACGGCCTCGGCTTATATTATTACTGATCAAGATGATAACCAAATTACTGCCTTTTATCCGGGAGCCATGAAAAATGCTTGTTCAATCAAAAAATCAGTTTTAAAAAAATGCCGGTATTTAATTGTCGCTCCGGGTAATAAAGAGGATATGATTAAGGCTTGCCAAATGGCTCAGTCAATAAATTTGCCTTATGTTTTTGACTTTGGCCAGCAGATTACTAATTTAAGTAAAAAAGAATTAAAACCGGGGATTTTAGGCAGTCAGGTAATTATTGCCAATGATTATGAAATGTCATTAATGCTCAAAAAAACCGGCCTGACAAAAAAGAAAATTCTTGATAAAATAAATTTATTGGTGACTACTCTTGGGCCAAAAGGGTCATTATTTGAAACTAAAAAAGAAAAGATAAAAATACCGATTGCTCGGCCCAAAAATACTTCTGATCCCACCGGGGCTGGTGATGCTTTCCGAGCCGGACTAATCAAGGGATTATTAGAGGGTTATCCCTTAGAAAAAGTCGGTCGCTTGGCTGGCTTGGTCAGTGTTTACACCGTGGAAAAATACGGCACCCAGACCCATAAATTTAGTAAAAAAACTTTAGCCAAAAGATATAAAAATAATTTTAAACAAAATTTATGAACTACGACATTAAATCGATTAAATTAGCCAAACAAGGCGAAATTAGAATTGAGTGGGCCGAAAAACAAATGGATGTTTTGCGCCAGATAAAAAATGATTTTAAAAAAAGTAAACCCTTAAAGGGCCTGAAAATCGGGGCTTGTCTGCATGTTACTTCTGAAACGGCCAATCTCATGCGCACTTTAAAGGCTGGCGGGGCTAAGGTTTATTTATGCGCTTCCAATCCATTATCCACTCAGGACGAGGTAGCGGCCGCTCTGGTTAAAAATTCCCAGATTCCGGTCTTTGCTATTAACAACGAGAATAAAAAGACTTATTATCAGCATTTAAACGCCGTTCTAGACCAAAAACCAGTCATTACCTTGGATGATGGGGCTGATTTGGTGTCTACCCTTCACCGCCAAAGAAAAGACCAAATAAAGCAAATTTACGCTTCTATGGAGGAAACTACTACCGGTGTCATTCGCTTAAAAAGCATGGCCAAAAATAAAGTCTTAAAACTGCCGGTAGTGGCCGTTAATGACGCTAACACCAAACACTTTTTTGATAACCGCTATGGCACCGGCCAGAGCACGATGGATGGTATCATCCGGGCCACCAATATTTTATTAGCCGGGCGGAAGGTGGTTATTGCCGGCTATGGCTGGTGTGGCCGGGGAGCGGCTATGCGAGCTAAAGGACTGGGCGCTCATGTTATTGTCACGGAAATTGATCCCCTTAAAGCCATTGAAGCGGTTATGGACGGCTTTCAAGTCATGCCCATGGCCGAGGCCGCTAAAATTGGGGATATTTTTATCACTTTGACCGGTGATATTAATGTTATTAGAAAAAAACATTTTGAGATGATGAAAAACGAGGCCGTGGTCTGTAATTCCGGTCATTTTGACGTGGAAATAGATTTAAAAACTCTAAAGAAGATGGCAAAATCCAGCCGTGACACCAGAAATTTTGTTAAAGAATATACTTTAAAAAACAATAAGAAAATTAATGTTTTAGCGGGCGGACGTTTAATTAATTTAGCGGCCGCTGAAGGTCATCCGGCTTCAGTTATGGACATGAGTTTTGCTAACCAGGCTCTTTGCTGCCAGTGGGTGGCCGGGGAGCCTCAGAATTTGACTAATAAAGTCTATGGCGTGCCTCAAAAAATTGATGAAAAAGTAGCCAGCATGAAATTAAAAGCTATGGGTGTGAAAATTGATAAACTTACCCCGGAGCAAAAAAAATATTTAGCTTCGTGGTCAGTCGGCACATAAACTGAAAGTCACTGCCAGCGAATAAAATGAGCGTGGCAGTCTCGATTACGCACACTACTAAAAAGATTTATTTATTATCATATTATGAAACTACTAATCACCGGCAAGCAAGGCCTATAACAGTTTTACTCCATTTAGACCGCTTTTACCCCCTTTACCCATTTCCTCCGATCATTAAAGAGTAGATGTCAGTCGCGACTGACATCTACGGGTGGTCGACAACATAGAGAAATCCCTTTAAAACATTCACATGGATCTTTCCTCTATAATAGTGGCGTAAAGAAAATAGACCGGACTAAAGTCCGTATGAAAATAATATTTTCTTTTTTCCTAGCCACTTTCCTGCCCGACAACGGCTTCGCCGTTAGGCGAAGGCAGGCGGGAGTGGCGTAATCATGAAATAGAAAATAAGGTTATGCCAACGCGACTACGCTTGAGATGGTGTAAGAGATTGAGATATAATAAAAATTAATTTATTAATACAACATGAAAATACTAATCACCGGCGGAGCCGGATTCATCGGCTCTAACTTTATCCACTATTGGCTAAAAAAATATCCAGATGACGAAATAATTAATCTGGATAAGTTAACTTATTGCGGTAATTTGGCTAATCTCAAAGATATTGAAAAAAATAAAAATTATAAATTTGTCAAAGGGGATATCTGTGATAAAAAGTTAGTCGATGAATTAGTCAAAGATATTGATACTATTATTCATTTTGCCGCTGAGTCGCATGTTGACCGGTCAATCCAGGGCTACGCTCACGAATTTACCCAGACTAATATTATTGGCACCCAAGTATTGCTAGAAGCGGCGGTCAAACACGGCGGCCAGAGATTTCATCATATTTCTACGGATGAGGTTTACGGCGCTTTGCCTTTAGATACTCAAGAAAAATTTAACGAACAAACCCAATTCAAACCAAACAGCCCCTACTCAGCTTCCAAGGCCGCTTCTGACCACCTTGTCAGAGCTTACTGGAAGTCTTTTAATTTACCAGTGACTATTACCAATACTTCTAATAATTATGGTCCTTATCAATATCCGGAAAAATTATTACCGGTAGCTATTACTAATCTATTAAAAGGCAAAAAAGTGCCCATCTATGGTGATGGATTGTATGTTCGCGACTGGCTTTATGTCATTGATCATTGCCGGGCTATTGATTTAGTTTTAGCAAAAGGCAAGATCGGGGAGACTTACTGCATTGGTGGCATGACCGAAGATATTTCTAACTTAGATTTAATCAGGCAGATTTTAAAAGTTATGAATAAAAAAGAAAAAGATTCTTTAGAATATATTAAAGATCGGCCTGGTCATGACCGGCGTTACGCGGTGGACTGGTCTAAAGCTAAAAACCAACTGGGTTATGAACCTAAATATTCTTTGAAAGAAAATTTAGAAAAAACCATAAACTGGTATCAAAATAATCAGGACTGGTGGCAGAAAATATTATCCGGTGAACATTTTAAGCAATGGGAAGAAAAGCACTATAAAAAATAAAATTATTAAACAATAAACCAGGCGTAGATGAGGGCCATGACCCGCATCTACCTAGTATAAAGCAAACTATTTAATAAAAAGGCCGGCGGTGTGCTGAACTTGTTCAGCTAATAAGATGTTTGAAAATTATCAAGTTACCTTTTGCCCAAAACAAGTTTTGTGAAGCCGCTAACCTTAAGGAGTTATTTAATTAAACAGCCGGCGGTGTGCTGAACTTATCCAGCTGAAATTTGATAAAAAGGCCGGCGGTGTGCTGAACTTGTTCAGCTAATAAGATATTTGAAAATTAATTATTCTAAACTTTGAAGATAAATCTCCAGCTACGCGTAATGAGGATGAATTGAAATCTGGATATAAATCTGGAGATAAATCTCCAGCTACGCGTTTGAAGAGTTAGAGATAGAGATCTCCACCTATACGGATAGGGATGTTTGTTTACGCGTAAGCAAAAGATTACCGGTTTCACGGATATCGAAAAATAAAAATTTTTTCTCACGCGTAGGCGGAGATTTATCTCCGCTCTTAAATAAAACCGCGTAGACAAAAGATTTATCTCTGCTAATCATTTACACACAATTATTTGGCCACAGGGTAAAAATTCTATATCGGACATTATGCGCGATTTTAAAGAATTTACCGCTAAACAGATTATTAAATCTCTAAATCACCGAGAAGCTCTGGCCCCCAGGCCTGAGCTTAGTAAATATATAGCCAGAACCGGTCTGGGGACCGGTTCTTCTCCTAGTAAAATAATAAAGTGTTTTAAAAAAGGCGCTCAAAATATTAATAATCAAAATTACAAACTCTGGCAAAGCCGCAACTGGATAGAAAATATTTTTTCTATGAAATTTTTAAAACAAAAATTAGATTACATCCACTTTAACCCTGTCCGGGCCAAATTGGTTAAAAACGCAGCCGATTATAAATATTCAAGTTTTCGGAATTATTATATGGAGGATGAGAGTATTTTAAAGATTGAATAAATTTAAATGGTGGCTAAAAAGCTAAATAAGAAAATTAATTACCAAGCCAAAAAGTATTCACTACCGGTGATTAAGTCTTTGATGCAGAAAATTGCCGCTCAGAATGCCATTCCCCAAGAAGTTAATAATACCTGGAAACACAGCCAGGTGGTTTATAATTTTGCCAAAAAAATCGCGCACCTAGCTATTGAAAATGGATTTCTAGTCAATTTAGATTATTTAAAACCGGCCTCTTTTGTCCATGATATCGGCCGGATGAAAACCGGCAGCCCTGGCTCTAAAGAGATAGAGCCGGCTATTTACCACGGGCTGAGGGGTTATAATATTTTAAAAAAAGAGGGCTACCCGGAAAGTTTGGCCCGAATTTGCCTGGTTCACCTGGGTGGGGCTGGACTAGATAAGAAAACAAACCAAAAATATGGTATATTTAAAAATAGAAATACTTTAGCCGAGACTATTGAAGAAAAAATTATTGCCTACGCTGATATGCGCACCTCCTTTGATCAAAAAAAGAAAAAACCGGTCATTTCCAGCTTTAAAAAAGCTTATCAGAGATTTAAAAAATATCCGCGTCTGGGTCCGAAAATAAATAAGAATCATCAATTTATAAAAAAAATAACTAATCACCAGATCACATGAAAACTTTAATTATTGGCTCGCAAGGTATGCTCGGTTCTGAATTAATGTCAGAGTTTTCTGGTTATTATCCTTTGGGCTTGGATAAAGATGAATTAGATATTACTAAGCCAAAAATGATTGAAGCTTTTTTTAGAAAAGAAGCGCCGGAATTAGTGATTAACGCGGCTGCTTATACTGATGTTGATGCCTGTCAAGATAATCAAGAGCTAGCTTATGAAGTTAATGGACGGGGAGTCGGCTTTTTAGCTAAATACTGCCGCCAGTTCGGCTCTAAGCTAATTCACTACAGCACCGATTATGTCTTTAACGGCCAAAAAAAAGCCGGCTATGATGAGAACGACACTCCTGATCCGGTTAGTGTTTATGGTAAATCAAAATTATTAGGAGAAAAATTAATTCAGGAACAAACCGATAATTTTTATATTTTAAGAACGGCCTGGCTTTACGGGCCAAACGGTCCTAACTTTGTTAAAACTATGCTGGATTTGGCCGATAAAAAAAAGGAAATAAAAGTAGTTAATGATCAGCACGGCTCACCGACTCACGCCTTAGATTTAGCTCAAAAAACCAAAGAAATAATAGAAAAAAATCAGGATTTTGGCATTTATCACACCACCAATGCTGGCTCATGTACCTGGTATGAATTAGCCCGGGCCATTTTTAAAATAGCTCAAAAAGAAATAAAATTATTGCCGGTTACCTCTGATCAATTCCCCCGGCCAGCTTTGCGGCCCCAATATTCCATTTTAAATAATAATAAGCTAAAGCCGATGAGAAAGTGGCCCGAGGCTTTAAGGGAGTTTTTGACAAAAATTTTATAAAATAATAGAATATAAACTATGAAAGGAATAGTCTTAGCTGGCGGTACCGGTTCACGCCTGGAGCCGCTCACTAAAGTAACCAATAAACACTTATTACCGGTTTATGACAAGCCGATGATTTATTATCCTTTGGAAACTCTGATTAGAGCCGGTATTAAAGATATTCTAATTATTTCCGGACCAGGACACGCCGGTCATTTTCTTAATTTACTCGGTTCAGGCCGCGAATTTGGGGTTAATCTAACCTATGAAATCCAGGAAGAAGCCGGCGGTATTGCCCAGGCCTTGGGTTTGGCTCGTGACTTTGCTGATGAAGAGAAAATAGCCGTGATCTTGGGAGATAATATTTTTGTTGATAATTTTGCCGCGCCAATGCAGGATTTTGCCCGACACCAAGACGGATCAATGATTTTTATTAAAGAAGTTGCCGATCCGGAAAGATTTGGCGTAGCCAGTGTTGAGGGAGATAAAATTACCAAGATTGAAGAAAAACCGAAAAATCCGGCCACTAACCTGGCCGTGACCGGGCTTTATCTCTATGATAATCATGTTTTTGAAATTATCAAAACCCTCAAACCTTCTGATCGGGGAGAGCTAGAAATTACTGACGTTAATAATCATTACATCAAAGATAAGAAGATGAAATTTGCTATGGTTAAGAATAACTGGACTGATGCCGGCACTTTTAAATCACTCTTTCGGGCTAATAAAATTATGGCTGAAAAAAACGAAAGCTAAATTATTTTTGTATTTTTAGCAATTTAAGAACCGACAATGGTTCTTTTTTGGTTATCAAAGATAAATATTTTTCTGAAACCAAAGAAATAAAATCAATATTTTCAGAAGCCGCATACAGAGTGATTTGATTGCGTTTATCTCTTAAATCTACCTCGGTGGCTTTAATAGTATTAGCTGCTTCATAAACTATGTAATGGTGGCGCGGATACCAAAAAGAATTTTTTATTTCTTCACTGATGCGAGTAATTAAATGATTTTCTTCTTTTTCCCAGTCATAAAGCCAAATTTCATGAGAATTATAATACATTAATTTTTTACTGTCTGGAGAAATCTCAGCCTTTGTAATTTTTTGATTAAAATTTATTCTTATATTTTCATCTTTATAAAGAAAAAAATTATTTTCTGAAGCCAGTATGAAATTATTATTTTTTAAACTAATAAAACGATAATTAAGTTTATAGTTTAAATTGTCTATTATTTTATCTTCATCGTTTTCAAGACGATAAAGATTCTTTTCTTGATTATTTTTTCCAATATAATAAATATTATTTTTGACTGTAAAATCACTTACTTGTTTTTCAGAAACTCTAGTTAATTTTTTATTTGATAAATCAATTTTGTAAAGAATATTTTCCGATAAAGTATAAAAGTTATCTTTATAAGGCTCTATTTTTGTAAACTCTTTATCAGAAATTTCGGAAAGATTTATTTCTTCTGAATAAATGGTACTGATAATCTGGTACTCGTTTTTTTCCTCATTTTTCCCGGCTAAAAACAAAAAATTATCAATCCATTCGATTTGGGTAATCGGTGACTTAATAGACTTTTTAATCACTTTTTTATTTTTATTTTTTAAGTCAATAACTAAAACTTGATAATCATTTTTTTTTATAACAAGAGCTATTTTTTCACCATTTGGGGAAACTTTATATTGAGTAATATTTTCTTCTAATAAATTTTCAGCTAAGGGCTTTTTTAAAAATAAAACTATCTTTTCGGCAAAAGTAGATAGGTTTGGCAGTATCTTTAAATTTTTTGACCAGTCAGTATAGCCGCTTTTTTTAATCTTAATATTATAAAGCCTGGGGCTGAGGTAGCGGAATTTTTCCGGGGTTTTTTCTTTAGTGATTGTGTTATCAATATAGATATCAGCGTTTTGAGGGTAGGAATCAAGCGCCAGAAAACCGGTTTTAGTGAATTTTTTCTGCCCAATATTAAAATTATAGCCGGTAGCGTATAAAACTATTATCGGGGCCAAAATAATAAATACCAAAAAAAGCGCCAGGTAAAATATTCTTCTTTTTTTAATCGTCATCTTTGACTAATTTTAATATTAAAGTTAAAATATAAACAATTGATTTGTATAAAATATGTCTAAATTTGTTATTGAGGGTGGTAAATCCCTTAAAGGAGAAATAAATATATCCGGTATGAAAAACGCGGCGACTCCGATTCTAGCGGCTACTCTTTTATCTGATAAAAATTTTGTTATAAAAAATGTGCCTAATATTGCCGATGTCAGAACTTTAATAGAAATTATGTTGAGTTTAGGAGTGGCGGTCAATTTTAAAAATAATGTAGTAAAAGTTTCGGCCGGGGATATTAGTTTTAACCAGTTGAACAAAGAAAAAGTTGAAGCCATGCGCTCTTCCATACTTTTATTAGCTCCTCTTTTGACTCGTTTCAAAGAGGTAAGAATTCCCCAACCCGGCGGCTGTATTATTGGTAGCCGACCGATTGATACTCACTTGTATGTTTTTAAAAAACTAGGGGCTAAAATAGAGCAAAAAAACGAAGAGTATATTTTAAAAGCTAAGAATCTCAAAGGTTCTACTATTATTTTACCAGAATTTTCAGTTACTGCAACAGAAAACGCGATTATGGCTGCTGTTTTAGCTCAAGGCCTGACCACTATTAAAATGGCGGCCGCTGAGCCACATGTGCAGGATTTGTGTAATTTTCTTAATAAATTCGGAGCTAGAATAAAAGGCATTGGCACTCATACTCTGAAAATAAGAGGAGTTGAAAGATTAAAAGGCGGTTCTTATAAAATTATACCGGATCAGATAGAAGCCGGCACTTTTGCAGTTATGGCTGCGGCTACCCGTTCGAAATTAACTATCAAACAAGTGGTGTCGGAACATCTGGAAAGCGTAGTATTAAAATTAAAAGCGGCCGGTGTAAAATTAGAAGAGAAAAAAAATTATATTAAAATAAAAAAATCCAGAAGCTTGAAATCTTTTAAAGTGCAAACCATGCCCTATCCGGGGTTTCCCACAGATTTACAGGCTCCTTTTTCCGTTTTGGCCACCCAATGCCCGGGCACCAGCTTAATTCATGACCCTCTTTTTGAAAACCGTATGAGCCATATTAAAGAATTAATGAAAATGGGGGCTAACGCTACTATTTGCGATCCGCACCGCGTTTTAATTACCGGTCCGACACCGCTTTTTGGCCAATTTATCAAAAGCCCTGACCTTAGAGCCGGCGCTACTCTTATTATTGCCGGGCTCATTGCCGAAGGCACCACTGAAATTGACCAAGCCGAAATAATTGACCGAGGCTATGAAGATATTGACCGGCGATTAAAAGATTTAGGGGCGGATATAAAGAGAATAAACAATGAATAATAAAACTGGTAAAAGAAAATATTTAATTACTCTAGTTGTTTTTTTTATCCTGGCTGCTTTTATTGGCGGTTTTTTATTGGGTTTTTCCTCTAATTCTTCCTGGCAAAAAAATGTTTCCTTAAAAGAGGCTTTAAGTCTGTTGTCAGATAATAATTCCTCAGTTAATTATATACTTTTTAATAAGGTTTGGCATGCCATTGAAGAAAATTATGTTAATGGTTCTCTTGATAAACAAAAAATGCTTTATGGGGCTATTTCTGGCCTAGTAAACAGCCTGGAAGACCCTTATTCCACTTTTCTTAATCCTGAGCTATCAAAAGTCTTTTTGAATGAAATTGAGGGCAGTTTTGAGGGTATTGGCGCTGAAATTGGTATCAAAAATAATCAGCTGCAGGTTATCGCTCCTCTAGAGGGTTCACCGGCTAAGAAAGCTGGTTTACAGGCCAAAGATAAAATTATTAAAATAGACGGGCAAGAAACGACTAATATGAGTTTGGATTACGCGGTTTCTTTAATCAGAGGGGAAAAGGATACGGCCGTTACTTTGACTGTGGCCAGGGAGGGATTGGAAGAGCTTAAAGATATAAAAATAACCAGAGATAAAATTAACATAAAAAGTGTTGATTGGAGTATTATTACCAGCCAAGATAAAAAAATTGGTTATTTAGAAATATCAAGTTTTACTGATGACACTATGAATTTACTTGACCAAGCCACTAATGATTTTTTACTTAAAGATGTTCAAGGTATCATTTTAGATTTGCGGAACAATTCAGGAGGCTATTTAGAAACCTCTATAAAAGTAGCTTCGCTTTTTATAGAAGAGGGAGTTATTGTTAAAGAAAAATTTTCTGAGGAGAATATTACCGAGTACCAAGCTAAGGGGGAAGCTAAATTACAAGGCTATCCGATGACGGTAATTATTAATGAAGGAAGTGCTTCTGCCTCTGAAATTGTAGCCGGTGCTTTAAAAGATTATAATCAGGCCACCCTTGTCGGTGAAACCTCTTTTGGTAAGGGTTCAGTCCAGGAGTATGAACAATTTTCTGACGGCTCTTCTCTTAAATTAACCACCGCTAAATGGCTTACCCCTAAAGGACATAATATTAATGAAAAAGGGATTACTCCGGATGTTGAAGTAGAGCTAACCCAGGAAGATTTTGATAATGACAAAGACCCCCAGTTTGATAAAGCTTTAGAATTGATAAAAGAAGAAATAAACCAGAGGTAATAAATGATTAAAAGAGTTAAAATTATGCTTGAAGGCCTTGTTCAAGGGGTGAATATGCGTTATAATATAAAACAAGTAGCCAGAGATTTAGATTTAAAAGGCTATGTCAGAAATACTAATGACGGCCGGGTGGAAATAATAGTGGTTGGCTCTGAAAATAAACTAGAAGATTTTTTTTCTTGGCTAAAAAGTGGCCGGACACCAGGACAAATACAAAATATTGATAAAAAATATCTAGAAAATAAAAAAAATTACCAAAATTTCAAAATAAAATATTAATTTATGAAAATTATTTTAAAAGAAGACATAAAAAAACTGGGCCAAAAAGGTGAAGTTAAGGCAGTCTCTCCAGGTTACGCCCGAAATTTTTTAATCGCCAAAAATTTAGCCGAAAAAGCCACTCCTAATAAAATTAAAACGGCTAAGAAAAAAGCAAAAAAAAGAGAAAAAAGAAAATTAAGACAAGAAAAAGAGAATGAAAAAATATTAGAAACTTTCAAAAGCAAAGAAATAACTTTAAAAATGAAGTCTAATGAGGAAGGTCATCTTTTTGCAGCGGTACATAAAAGTGATATATTAAAAAAAATTAAGAAAAATTTCAATCTTGATTTAAAAGAAAAAAATATTATTTTAGATAAACCGATTAAACAAACCGGTCAGTCTAATATCAAAATTAAATTAGCTGATCAAGAAGCTAAGTTAAAACTGACTATAAAATAATGAAAAAAACTAAAACAAAATTTATATTTGTCATGGGCGGGGTTTTGTCCGGTTTAGGTAAAGGCATTGCGGTTTCTTCTTTGTCTCGTCTCTTAAAAAGCAAAAGTTATCGGGTCTCAGCTATGAAAATTGATCCTTATGTAAATGTTGACGCCGGTACCATGAACCCGACCGAGCACGGAGAAGTTTTTGTTACTCAGGATGGTTTGGAAACTGATCAGGATATCGGTAATTATGAGAGATTTTTAAGCCAGGAATTAAACAAAGACAATTACATGACCACCGGGTCTGTTTATAGGTCGGTTATCCAAAAAGAAAGAAACCTGGAATTTAACGGCAAATGTGTCGAAGTAGTGCCTCATATTCCCAACGAAGTAATAAGACGCATTAAAAAACTAGCCCGTAAATCAAAAGCTGATTTTATTATTATTGAAATCGGTGGTACAGTTGGCGAATATCAAAATCTATTATTTTTAGAAGCAGCCAGAATGATGAATTTAAAAAACCCGGGACAAGTCCAATATATTTTAGTCAGTTATCTGCCTATTCCCAGTAAAATTGGTGAAATGAAAACCAAACCGACTCAATACGCTGTACGCACTTTGAATTCAGCCGGTATTCAGCCAGACTTTCTCTTTTGTCGGGCCGAAAAACCGCTTGATAAACCTCGCCGGGAGAAATTATCCACTAATTGTAATGTTGATCCGGAAAATATTATTTCAGCGGTTGACGTAGATAATATTTATGAAATTCCTTTAAATTTCTCCAAGCAAAAAGTAGCCCGTAAAATACTGAAAAATTTTGGTCTAAGGCCAAGAAAAGGAGATTTAAAAGAATGGCAAAAAATAATAAATAAATCAAAACGAGCCAGAAAAAAGGTAAAAATCGGTATTGTTGGTAAATATTTTGGCGTAGGAGATTTTATTTTAGCGGATTCTTATATTTCTGTAATTGAGTCTTTAAAGCACGCGGCTTGGGCTAATACAGCTAAATTAGAACTGACATGGATAAACGCCGAAGAATTTGAAAGAAAACCGCAAAACGTGAAAAAATTAAAAAATTATGACGGCATAGTGGTGCCGCAGGGCTGGGGTTCAAGGGGTTCAGAGGGCAAAATTAAAACTATCAAGTATGTGCGCGAGAATTTTATCCCATATTTAGGTCTTTGTTATGGTATGCAAATGGCGGTTATTGAATTTGCTAGAAATGTATTAAAGCTAAAAAAGGCCAATTCCAGTGAAATTGACCCCAAAACCCCTCATCCAATTATTCATGTTATGCCTGATCAAGAAAAATATCTAGCCAAAAAGCAATACGGTGGTACCATTCGTCTCGGCAACTGGCCCTGTAAAATAATCAAAGGTACTCGGTTAGCTAAAGCTTATAAAAATAAAAGAAAAATTCAGGAGCGTCATCGCCACCGTTATGAGTTTAATACGGCTTACCGGGCTAAAATGGAAAAAAAAGGTTTGACCATAGCCGGTACTTCGCCGGATGGTAAATTAGTGGAAGCCGTGGAAATTTCAGACCATCCGTTTTTTATTGGCGTGCAGTTTCATCCGGAGTATAAATCCCAATTTTTAAATCCCCATCCTTTGTTTGTCGAGTTTTTACAAGTTTGTAAGAAATAAAAAAAGGCTGTGTTTACCACAGCCTTGGGAAAAAAATTTGAGCTTAAAAACCAAGCTCTTTTTTAATTTCCTCCCTGATCTTTTCTATATCTTATTTAGTAAGTCGCGCTTAGCGCGACTGTGGTTCAGATCCCCATCTCCACTTTAACAATAGTAAGTGGTGTCCACGCGAAAGCGTGAGAATGTATCATTTTTTTTAAGAACATAGCGCCGAATAAATTCGTTCACAGAAGGTTTAATAATTTAAAATACAACCCGGCGCAACATTCATATGGCGATATTTTAAAAAAGGTTTTTTCGCGAAAAGAACTGGTCCCCAGACCGGTTCTGGCAATATATTTACTAAGCTCAAGGCCTGGGGGCCAGAGCTTCTCGGTGAATTAGAGATTTAATAATCTATTTTTGCTCGAGAAGGTTGGATCTCCTGATCCAACCGAATAAGGTGACGCGGATCAGGAGATCCGCGCTTCTCGGGTAATTTTAAGGGTTTCCTTGGCAGTTTGTTTTATAAGGCGGTGCGGGCCATGACCCGCCTCTACGCCTGATTTATCGATATTAAAATAAATTTAAACAAAAGCATACTATTTGAATATTTAATATATAGCGGGAATAGAGATTTCTGCCTAGGCGATTTTATTTAAACGCGGAGATAAATCTTTTGCCTAGGCGATAGAAAGTAATTAGATTCTATTTTTTAATATACAAACTTATAGCACTGGCTTAGAAGCCGGCGCCAGAGAGATTAGAATAATATTATTTCCTGGCGCAACATTTATATGGCGACATTTTAAAAAGATTACTCCACAAGTATAAACCAATTAGCCTTAAAACAAAGTGCTTTGGGCCGAGCCGCTAGTTTGGTTATTAGGCTGAGTCAATGGTTTTTTTATTCCAAACCCACCACCAAAACCTTACTAGCTGCTATAACCATAACCAATTAGCAAAAAAGAGGGTTTTGGGCCGAGCCGCTAGTTTGGTTATTAGGCTGAGTCAATGGTTTTTTATTCCAAACCCACAACCAAAACCTTACTAGCTGCTATAACCATAACCAATTAGCAAAACATAAATCGCCGGATAAATCCGGCGCCAGGCTATTAAATAATATAAAATATAATTTGGCGCAACATTCATATGGCGATATTTTAAAAAAGATTTTTTCGCGAGAAGAACTGGTCCCCAGACCGGTTCTGGCAATATATTTACTAAGTTCAGACTTCTTGGTAAATTAGCGGAGATAAATCTTTTACCTACTCGTAAACAAACCTCTCCAATCGCGTAGCTGGAGATTTATCTCCAGATATATCTTATTTAGTAAGTCGCGCTTAGCGCGACTCTGGTTCAGATCCCCATCTCCACCTCTCCAACCGCGTAGCTGGAGATTTATCTCCAGATGTCAAAATTAAATGAGCCTGTTTTATCATAATTACATAAGCATTAAGAAGATAATTAAACTTCTTTTTGGTATAATTTAGGGTATTAATAATAATTTGGCATAAATTATTCTTTGTATATAAATTTTATTTTTCAATTTACCAAACACTCATTTCTTATTAAAAATAGCGGGAATAAATCTCCGCTTACGCAAAAAATGGCGTGTTTAGCAGATATTATCCGGGAGACTCAATACCTGTCTAAGCATCAGATTTCTATTCAGGATTCATTAAATAAAAAAAAAGCTGCGCTTAAAAAGCGCAGCCTGGTAAAATTAGTTTGAGCTTAAAAACCGAGCTCTTTTTTAATTTCCTCCTCTTTTTTCTCTAAGCAAATCTTCCAGTTCTTTTTTTTCGTCAATGAGTTCAATTTTATCTTTACAGACCTCTATGAAACGGTCATTGAGTGCAATAATTTGCTGTTGCAAATCTAGATTAGTCTTAGCCAAAAACTCACATCTCTTGGCTATTTTTTTATGTTCAGACATCTTTCTTCCTCCTTTTTATACTGACTAGAAAAGCCTCTTTAGTACCAGCGACTTTAAAGTATTTTGGATTTTTCTTTAATTCTCTTATTACAGAGCTGATAAAGATATCTCCTGGATAATGAAACCAGATAATCTCAAAACATTGAGGGCACTCTAAAAGTAGTATACCTTGTTCACGATGGTTTTTTTTGTAGTCTGGTTTATTACTATAACCAACTGTATAAGGAAAACAGTTAGTGAGTTGATGTCCGAAATTATAATCGCAACTCGGACATCTGAATAATTCACACATATGTTGAAAGCGTGAAAAATTATGTTTTCCCCAAGAGCGTGTCTTTGGCCTACTTTCCATCTCTTTCCTTTCATTTTTAAAGAACATAACAGACTTTGCCTTGACATTACAGTAATAGGGGAGTAGTGTAAACAGTGTCGTGACATATCCACAACAGTAAACAATATGAAAGAATTTTTAAGACAATTTAATTTAAGAAGAATAGAAATAGAACTTTTTGAAAAGCTTTTCTTCGAAGGAGAAATGACCGCTTCCACTTTAGCCAAGAAAGTTAATATCAGCCGGACTTCTGTTTATGATCTTTTAGAAAAAATGATAGATAAAGGTTTAATTTTCGAGTCTCCCAAGGCTGGAGTTAACCAATATGCGGTTAAGAATCCTGAAAAGTTAAATATACTTTTATCAGAAAAGGAAAAAGAATTTGAAAAAGCCAGAAAATCCTTTAAGTCTTTGGAAAAGTTATATAAAAATGATTCGATTAAAGAACCGAGTTTGCAAATTTATCATGGACAATCGGCTTTGCAGCAAATGATGAAAGATATGCTTTTATACCGTGATATTAAAGTCAGAGCTTACTGGCCCATTATGAAAATGATAAAAATATTGGGAAAGAGCTTTTTAATTAAATTTCATCAGGAAAGGATAGCCAGAAATATCAGCCTTAAAACTATTTGGCCAGCTTCGCAAATTCCTTCTATTAAAAAATATCCTTTTTTAGGAATAGACAAGGAGAACAAAAGAAAAGTAAAAATTGCTCCCAAAAGTGTAAATTTTTCCCTCGGGTATGTGATTTACGGAAGTACAGTGCGCTTTCTCTCTTCAAGTAAAGAAAATTACGGTTTTTTGATAGAAAGCGAGGAACTATCTAAAATGATGAAAGGACAGTTTGATATAGTTTGGCAGCAGGCAAAAAATTATCCATCTAAAGTTAAGGATCAAGTTTTTAAAATAACCAAAGAGTAAATTTTTGTGATAATATTTATTAATTAAAAAACCACCTGTTAATATAAAATAAATTGGCAGGTGATTTTTATTTTTTGGGGATGATGTTAACTATACGGGCCGGTTTTATTTTACCGTCAAATCTTTTTAGTTTGCGTTTAATAAATTCAACATAACCAGTGGTGGTGGTATAAAGGGTGTCATCAGCTCCTTTTTTGACATTTTTACCAGGTCTGAATTTAGTTCCTCTCTGACGGATAATAATAGAGCCCGCCTGGGCCAAGGCGCCATGATGGATCTTAACCCCCAATCTTTTACTGGTTGAATCGCGGCCTAATGAAGTGGAACCGCCGGCTTTTTTATGGGCCATAGAAATAGTTAATTAGTTGATTAGTTAATTTAGTTAATTAGTTGTTTAGTTGAATGGTTAATTAGTTGTTTAGTTGATTAGTTAATTTAGTTAATTGGTTGAGTTGATTAGTTAGGTTTTAATTATTAATATTCTATAATAGATCTTCTTATTTGTCAACCCGGCTTTTATTAGTTATAATTGAAATACTTATTAATTAATATATTTTTTTATGAATAAATATATATACTTTGATCACGCGGCTACCACGCCTTTAGAACCCTTGGTTTTTAAAGCTATGCGACCTTATTTTAAGACTATTTTTGCTAATCCTAACTCTTTACATTCACCGGGACAAAAAGCCAATCAAGGCCTTGAAAAGGCCAGAAGACAAGCCGCTAATTTTTTAAATTGCTCGGAAGCAGAAATATATTTTACTTCCGGAGCCACTGAAAGCATAAATTTAGCTTTGCAAGGAGTGGCTTTAAAAAGGAAGAATAATTTTGGACATATAATTACTACGGCTATTGAACATCCGGCGGTATTAGAAACAGTCAAAGCCCTGGAATCAAAAGGCTTTAAAGTTACTTATTTGCCAGTCAATAATAAGGGCTTAATTAATGAAAAGGTCTTTAAAAAAGCTATTAGAAAAGAAACTTTTTTAGTCTCTTTAATGTATATTAATAATGAAACCGGAGCCAGACAGCCAATTGAAAAAATCGGAGCTATAATTAAGTCTAATAATAAATCCAGAAAAAATAAAATTATATTTCACACTGACGCTGTTCAAGCGGCCGCTCTTTTTCCTTTGGCAGTAGATAAATTAGGGGTGGACACGCTCTCTTTATCGGCTCATAAAATTTATGGACCAAAAGGCGTGGGGCTTTTATATCTTAAAAAAAATCTTAATCTAAAGCCAATAATTTTCGGTGGCCATCATGAAAATGGTGTTCGACCCGGTACTCTTAACACGCCTTTAATTGTTGGTCTGGGGGAGGCCTTGGAAATGGTGAGGAAAAAAAGGAAAAAGGATTATAAAAAGTTATTTAATTTTTCTCAGAAAATAATAAAAGAAGTTAAGATAAATATTAAAGGGGCTATATTTAACGGAGACTTATTAAAAAGATCTCCCGGACATATTAATTTTACTTTTGATAATATTGAAGGGGAGTCTTTACTTTTAATGCTGGATAAAGAGGGATTGGCTGTTTCCACTGGCTCGGCTTGTGCCTCAGCTTCTTTAAAATCCTCTCATGTTTTGAAAGCCATGGGTTTGTCAGAAAGTAGATGTCATGGGGCTATTAGGATTAGTTTAGGCCGTCATAATACCAAAGAAGAAGTGGAAAAGTTTTTAAGGGTTTTGCCTAACTTGATAAAAAAAATCAGGGCGCGTTCACCCCAAAAGTAATAAACACTTTTTTAATTAAAACTTATTAAAAAGGGTTATTCAAATTATCCATCCGATCAATTCTTGGATTGGTTTTTTTATTATCTTTTTCAATTATTTGATTATATAATTTATTATTAATTTTTTCTTCTTGACTTGAAAGCTGAGCTTCATTAATGCTTGGTTCTCTTATATTTTTATAAATGAAATAGAGGTTTTCTAAAAAAACTATAGAAAATATAATTATTATTAAAATTACTATATTTTTCTTGAATAATTTATAAATTTTTTCTTTATCAAAATTAATTTTCATTGTTTTGCCAATAAGTTATTGCTTGAATATTGACGGTGATATTAGAATTATTACTATTGGTAAAGCTAATATTACTAGTTTTAATATAATAAGGTAAAGCCTCTAATGAAGCTAGGTATTTAAGATTATCAGTATAGGCTCCGTCAAGTTTAATCTTTAGATTAACGGTTTTTATATTATCTTTATTATTAGAAGTTTGCTCAAGGGTATAATTTAAGTTTAAGTTTAAATCTTTGGCAACATTCTCTAATTGCCGGAAAAAATCAATTTGTTTTTCGGAGCTTATAAACATATCTTCTAAACGGTTTTTTTTAGTCTTAATTTCCTCAATATCTTTTTTATAAGTGCTAATATTCTCTGAACGGTTTTTAAGTATTTCTTGGGTTATTTTTTGATTTTGCAGATTTTGTCTGGTTTGACTTATTGATGATCTTAAAGGCATTACTAAAAAAATATAGACAGCTATAATAGCTCCTAATAAAACAGCCGTATAAATTAATTTTATTTCTTTAAATTTCATAATTGTTGATATTATAACTGTCTAATATCATTTTTCCACTAATAGTAAAATCCACATTAACTTTTTTTATTAAATTTGAAATGGGAGAATCTATTTCTTTAATGAGATTAGAGTTTTCCAAATTTGTTTTAAATTGCAAAAAAACCTCGCGGGTAGGAGCCAGACCTTTTATTTGTATAAGATTAGTTTCGTTATTTACACTCAGATTTGTAAGCTTCAGATCAGAGGGGATTATCTTGGTATAATCTTTAAGATAATCGGAAAAAATTATATAATCAGATTGTATTTTTTTTATATCTTGAATATCACTATTTATTTCAGATATTGTTTTTGAATAACTAATATTACCTTCTTGTGACTGTCTATTTTGACTAGCTTCATTTTTATCACTAATTTCTTTTACCTGGTTACTAAGATAATAACTAACGCCATACAAAGACATAATGATCAAAACTAAAAAAACTATAACCAAATAAGAAGCTATTCTAAAGGTGTTAAGAATTTTGTACTCTTTAAGTTCTTTCTTCTTTTGATTTGAAAGTAGATTTAATTTAATCATAAATATATTTATTTTAGAGCCAGACCAATAGCGGTGGTAAATGAAGGTGAGTTTTTCTTAATAATATTTTTAATTTTTTTATCAGAATTGAGATAGTTTAGTGGATTAGCTAGGATGGTGGATTTTTTAGTTTTATGACTGATAAGTTGAGGAAGATATTTTAGCTGAGAGCCACCGCCGCAAAGAATAATATCTTTAATTTTATTACTATGAGGAAAATGATTTATATAGAAGCTTTCAATTTCGTTTATTTTATCTGTTAATTTATTAAATTCAGGTTCTATGACCTTTCTTATTTTACCCTTGCCCTTTTTTTTCTCAAGCCCGTAAAGTATTTTAAGTTTTTCAGCATCTTCTCTGTTTATTTTAAGCTTCTCCATAATTTTTTTTGTTATTTTTTCACCGGAAAATGTAAGTGAGGATGAAAATTGGATTGAATTTCTGTCAAAAATTATTAAGTTTGTGTGATTACCGCCTAAATCTATAACTAAAGTTGTTTGGGAAATTTTATTATTTTGAGCAATTATCGCACGGATAGTGGCTACGGATTCCATTTCAAAAGATAATGGGGTTAAATTTACTGAATTTATGATTTTAGAATATGAATCAATAATTATTTTGGGAGCGGCTCCGACAAGTACGCTGGCGTTATTGTTAGCATTTTTTGTTTTAATAATATTCCAATCAAGATAAATTTTATCCGGACTAAAAGGAATATGTTGTGAAGCTTCCCATTTAATAGCTTCGGAAAGACTAGACTTGTGGCGATTATTTACTTCTATTAATTTGATAAAAGTTTTTCTTTCCGGTATACCGCAGTGAACAAATTTGGTTCTTAATTTATGACCATGTGGTTTTTCTATTAATTTACTTATATATTTTTTTAATTTTTTTTCTTCTTTAATTTCACCATCTTCAATAATTCCAGGCTCTATATTTTCTTCATTAAGACTAATTAATTTTTTTTTCTTTTTATCAATTTTAACCAACCGGATAGCATCTTCCGATAAATCAAGGCCAAACGAGTTTTTAAATGGATTTAATTTAAACATATTATTAGTATACCTGCCAGGTGCCTTTTTTCAAAGCCCAGCTAGCACCGGGCCCGGAAGAGAAGCTGGCATTGGCCAAGCCGTGATCGTATTCAACCGTGGCGTTTTGCTCAAGTATCAGTTTATAAGCCGTTGCTTCATAAACACCGGCGTTATTATGCATTTTGATAGCGCCTTGACCGGCGTAAAAAATTACCGCTTTGGCGTTGTTCATGACATCAATAGCTGGATCGCTGTCAGTAGCCTTATCACTGGTGGAGAGAAGCATAATAAAACTATTGTTGCTGGTGTCGCAAGTTGGACCGGTCGAATAGCCAGAACCGCAGAAAAAGACATTGTTTTGGACATCAATTTTGCCATCAGCGATAATTAAGCCGCTTAAAGAGCCATATTCAGAGGCTAGGTATATTTGCGCGTTATTGATAATGCTGATATCGCCCTTGACATAAACCGTGCCGGTCAGCTCTAATACAGCGTTTATTTCAATGGTTAGATTTCCATTTATAACGGCTGGTCCCAGAGCGGTGGTGCCGGAAAGACTATAATCACCTTCAATAGTTTCACCGGCTTCGGCCTCTTTTTTCCAATCAAGAATATTGACCTCGGAAATAGGGAGATTAGACAAAGGTGGGGCCGGTGTGTCCGGATGGCAGTATTCATTCGGACAGGGAGAACCCTGCACTCGACTGGCTGAATCAATGAAAGTATAATAAGCCTCGCCGCTTATATTTGAATTTTTTATTTCGTAGGCAAAAACATCATCATTTACGGCCGGACCGTCCAGATAAGTAGAGTTAGTGCCCAAATAAATTTGAAAATTTAAATCTCCGATTATTTCCGTCCATAAAGGATTGGTGTCATCCCAGTTTGGTGAATACTTAGCCAGGCCATTGCCATAGCCCTGATTTTTGTCTTTAGCCCACCACCAGTAACGATTGGCATTAGCCGAAGTATCCAGCATCAGCCAGTAAGTAGTGTCAGCACTCAAAATTGGGTTAGAGGTTAAGGTAATATTAATCCAGCCGAAATCGTTTCTTGAAACTTGGCTGGCATATAAAATTCCTGAAGCAAGAACATTGTTTTTATCTGGCGAGCCGTTGTCATCGCCTAAAATTCTTAAGGTTAAATTTGGCGGACACTGGGCTGGATTATTACATCTTTTTTTTAATTTTAGGGCCACCTGGGCGATCGGCGCTTCCTGATCCACCTTAAAACTTTGGGCTAAATCAAGGACCGGCGAGGCCTGGCCAAAAACCTGCTGGCCATCAACACCTAAGCTTTGGACTTCATGCGAATAGCTGAACTGAGAGCCAGTGGCCACTTGAGCAGTACCGTTTATTATCCCTGAACCAGTGATGTTTCCATTGGAATAAACATTACCGAAAATTTCAGAATTATTAGCCATGGCAATTCCGCCGGCACCAACCTGAACGCCATAGTGAAAGGCCACGTCATCAGTGTTTAATTCTATTTGTGCTCGCACGGTTTTAGAAGTCTTTGCCTGGGCCGCCGAAGGATAATAACCAGTGGATTCAATTTGCATAGTATTACCGGATAAGCTGGTAACATTGTTGGAAAAAGAACCCAAGTCAAGATCAACATTTTCACCGCTGAAACTGCTATCTTGATTGATTTCTTCAATAGCTTTGTCAATACCGGCCTCAGCTAAATTAAAGGCTATTTTTTGCTGGTATCTTTTCTGGACAATATAGTTGTTACCAATAATAAAACTTATTAGGACGGCTGTTAATAAAACAGAAACTCCTAAAAAAGTAACGACTATGGCTAAAATTTGTCCTTTATTATTCATAGCTTAATTTCTTAAATAAGAACTTGTTTGAAAAATGGTTTCTTTTTTCTGATTACCAATCGTGTCAGAGGCTATTAAGGTAATTGAAACATAATTGGCGTTAACCGGATCAACTTCATTATATCGAAAAATTACATTATCGACAAAAGTACTGATAACTTTTACCTTATCTTCTCGTCCAGTACTAAGAGGATCAGCGTCAATTTTTAATTTTAACTGGTTATCTTCCAGATAATATATAAAATAATCATAAGTGCTTTCTAGGGGAGTATTGGCCTCGTCTATGGCATTTATTTTTAAGGCCAGAGTATTTTTATTAGAATAATAGGTAGGAGTTGATTGAGGATAATTAACTATTTCACTGGAAAGATTTAAAGAATTTGAAATATTTTTTAAAGCACTAGTGCTCTCCTGTTGTAAATTAAGGTAAGAGCGCTGGATGCGAACAATTGAATAAGAAGAAATTATTAATAATGATAAAACAAGGGCTACAATTGAGATAATAGAAATAGAAATTAGCATTTCAGCAAGAGTCATGCCCTTTTTTTTATTCATGTATACCATATTTACTTATTAATGTTTCTAGGCTTATATTTTTTGTTTTCTGTGGGGACTGCCATTCAATTTCAGCAATAACTTGTTTGATATTAGGATTTGAAGAGTAATCAGAAATTGTTAACTGAGCTTTGGCCTGGGGTAAAGAATAAAGACTTAACCATTGCCAATTTTGTGCTACCTCGCCAAGAGGACCGGAAGAAAAATCTCCGTTATCAACAAGGCTTGAATTTATTTTAACATTATCAAATCGGGCTTTTATACCATTTATGCCAATTAAAGAAATTTTACCACTATCAAAAATAGTATCCGGGTCATTGGCTGTACCGATAGAAGTTGAGTTGCGGAAAAATTCAAAGTTATTACTGTTAGCTGAGATTTTATAAGTATTCCAGCTGTCAGTGGTGGTAGGCAGAGAAGTAGAAAAAATTTCTGTTTCTACTCCGGATACGGTTTTATAAAAATAAAAATTATCAGAGTTAAAAATAATTTTATAATTGTTATTTTTGTCCTGGGCTCGAATGAAAAAACCAGTCGACCAATTGGCTGGTGAATCAGAATCTATGTATATATCGGTTTCCAGATCAAAATCACTTAAGCCTGAAAGAGGTAATAATGCTTGGCTGGTTAGATCAGAAATATCCTGTGAAAAGGTTTCATAATAATTGTTAGAACCATTTTGATTGACTTGCCATTGACCTTGATTATAGAGCACATTTAAAAAATTTCCTTCTGTTTGATTGGTCAGAGAAGAGAAAGGTAAAAATCTTAAGGCTTCGATTTCTTCCTGAGCAATGTTATAAGCTTGGATAGTTTGTTTAAGTTCAGTGGCCAGGCGGATATAATAGGTTGTATTAGCATAGATAAAAATAAGTAAAGACATAACAAAAATAGCCACTAAGGATTCTATCAGGGTAAAACCCTTTTTTTTACTTTGATCTTTCATTTAAATAGCTTCCGAGAGTGAATAAATTGGTAAAATTATGGCCGCGGCCATGCCGGCTACGCCGGCGCCTAAAAGCAGCATTAGAACCGGTTCTATAATAGTAGATAAATTATCCATAGTTTGGTCTATTTCTTCTTCATAAAAATTAGAAATTTCCTCAGTGATAGTGTCTAAATTACCGCTTTCTTCACCGACCGATATCATTTGTAGAATCACTGGCGTGAAAAGGTCCGGATATTTTTCCAGAGATTTTTTTACGGAGACACCCTTTTTTAATTTTTCAGCCGCTTCATTAACAGCATTTCGATAATATATATTTCCTAAAACTCTGGCTATAATTTCAAATGATTTAACAATCGGAATGTCGGTTTTTAAAAGAGAATGCAGTGACCGGGAAAAACGGGCTAAGTTAACTTTTTTTACAATCGGGGAAAATATGGGTATTTTCAAATTTATTTTATGAAATATTTTTTGGCCTTTTTTTGTTTTTTTAAAACGAAAAAGCAAGATTACAATTAGAACTAAACCAATGACTAACCACAAACCATTGGCAACAATAAAATAACTTAGACCTATAAGCAGGCGGGTGATTAAAGGTAATTCAGCCCCTGATTCTTCAAAAACGGTAGTTAGTTGGGGTATGACAAAAACCATCATAGCAATACCGACGCCAATCATAGCTAAGACTACAATAATCGGATAAGTTAAGGCCCCCTTAACCTTTGAAACTAAAGTATGGTCTTTTTTCATCTGTATTTTAAGTTTTTTGAGAACTTCATCTAATTGCCCGGAAGCCTCACCAGCGGCGATCATATTGATAAATAATTCGCCAAAAACTTTTTTATGTTCTTTTAGAGCTTCAGCAAAAGACTGACCACTTTCTACGTTTTCTTTTAATTGATGAAGAATATTAGTTAATTTTTTTGATTTTGTTTGCTCGGCAATAACATCTAAAGCTTTACCAATAGAAAAGCCTGAGCGCATCATGACTTCCAGGTTATTAACAAAAAATATTTTTTCAGTTAGTTTAATTCGTTCAAATTTACTTAAAAAGGAATTCAAGTCTTGTGATTTTTTTTCTTTTTTTTCTGAAGAAGTCAAAGTTAAATTCTGGGACTTAAGATAATCAACTAGTTCTGTTTTATTTTCGACCTTTTTTTGGCCTTTTACTTTTTTACCAGTTTTGGTACTGGCAGAGTATTTAAAAAGTGTCATATTATTTTTATTCCTGGGTTACTCTTAATACCTCTTCAATGGTGGTAATACCAGTTTTGGCTTTATAAAACCCGTCATTAGTAACAGTGATCATACCTTCTTCCACAGCTTTTCTATGTATATCCTCGGCTGATCCGCCTTCTAAAATAATTTTTTGAATAGCTTCAGTATTAGGCAAAACCTCATAGATACCAATACGGCCTTTATAGCCCTCACCATTGCATTTCTTACAACCTTTACCTCTGTAAAAAAGTAAAGAATCTAAGTCCTGATCAGCTGAGACTATGGCTCCTTCTTTTTCCAGAGCCTCTAAAACCTTTTTAAAGTTAACCTGTTTTTCCAGTTCTTTTATATTTTTTTTAGTCAAAGTATAACTTTCAATACAACCCAGACATATTTTTCTAACTAATCTTTGGGCAATTATGACATTAGTAGTTGAAGCAATTAAAAAAGAAGGCACTCCCATCTTAGTTAATCGGGGCAGAGTAGTGGCCGCGTCATTGGTGTGAAGAGTAGAGAGAACCAGATGACCGGTCATAGCTGAGTGGACGGCGATTTCAGCGGTTTCTTTATCCCGAATTTCACCCACCATTATAATATTAGGGTCTTGGCGAAGGAGCGAACGAAGACCAGCAGCAAAAGTAAATCCTATTTTTGGATTAACCTGGCTCTGATTAAGTCGGGGCATGCGGTACTCAACCGGATCTTCGATGGTTGAGATATTGACCTTGGGTTTATTTAAGATATTCAAAATAGAGTAAAGAGTAGTGGTTTTACCGCTGCCAGTAGGTCCGGTAACTAGAATAACACCATGGGGCTTTTTGATATTATTTTTAACAATTTCGAGCGGTTTTTTTAAAAAGCCAAGTTGTTCCAAGGTTAATACTTGAGCAGATTCACGCAAAAGTCTTAAAACAATTTTTTCTCCGTCAAAAACTGGAATAATGGAAACTCGAAAAGAAACTTTCTGATTTTCAGTATTAATTTTAAAACGTCCGTCTTGAGGTAAGCGGTGCTCGTCTATTTTTAAATTTGATAATATTTTAATTCTGGCCACTACTCCTGACTGAACATTCTTGGGCAAAGTCATAACATCTCGCAATATTCCATCTATGCGATAGCGGATTATAGTTTCTTTTTCAGTTGGTTCAATATGTATATCAGAAGCATTTTCATAAATAGCATATTCTAAAATAGTATCAATTATTCTAACTACTGGCAGGTCTTCTGCTAATTTTTTTAAATCCTTTTCCTGAACCGGGCCGCTTGCTTTGTCTTTTTTTCCTTTAATATCTTTGAATTCAGCTTTTAAACCCTTATGGTATTGTTTTAAAACTGACTTTATACTTTCCGGGGTGGTAATATGGATAATCGGCTTAAGATCAGTTTTTTTCTCGATAAATTCAAAAGTCTGGATATCTTCCGGATCCAGACAAGCAATTTTTAAGCCTTTATCTGTTTTTTCAAAAGCGACAATTTTATGAACCTGTACGATCGGCTCTGGTATTAGATTGAGAATATCTTTTCGAATAACCCGATCTTTAAGATCAACAAAAGGAATATTAAATTCCTTAGCCATTGATTCATAGATGACTTCCTCAGAAACTAAATTATTATCCAGTAAATAATTGGCTAAGGGCTTGTTTTTATTTTTGGCTTTTTTTAGGGCTTTTTCCAGATCTTCTTTGTTGATTGCTTTTCTTTTCAGTAAAATTTCTTTGAGTTTTTTGTTATTTAACATTATATATAAATAATTTTTATTTTTGTCTCTAGATTAACTATATTATATCATAATATTTCTTTTTAGTCAATCGCCTTTAAAATTGGTAAATATAGATAGAATAACCAATTTTATTTATCGGTTTATATTTATGAGGCCAATGCCAGTCACCATTAGGATCAAAAAGAGGACCAGCACTAATTATATAATAACCCGGAGAAATGCCGTTTTGCCTCACTTCTTCATTTTTAGGGAAAGATAGCTGGTTATCCAAATAGTAAGATGAATCAAGACTGCCAAATAACAAAGTGTGATAGTTTTTAATATTATTTTTATCCAGCCATTTTTCGAGCCTTTTAACATCCTGTCCCCAGTCTATATTAGAATCAAGCAGATATTGATGGCCGTTTTCTGGCCCGCCAATAGCTTCGTTAAAATAAGAAAGGTAGAAGGGAAAAATCATTATATTAGTGGCCAGGTAATAAATTATCATTAAAGTTAAACCGGTATTATAAATAATTTTTCTTTTTCTTTTTCTTATTTTTATACTGACTAATGAAGAGAGACCAATGAATATAAAAGGATAAACCGGCAGAATATGTCTTACTCCCAAATTTATATGACTAGTTAAAGACCAAAGAAAATATATTAAAGGCGGCCAGATAATCAGCCAATATTTAAAATCAATATTCTTAATTTTCTGCCAGAAAGGTATTTCTATATTTTTTATAATTTTTTTCCAGACAAAGAGAATAAAAACAAATAGACTGAGTAAAACTGTCGTTAAAGGAGTTTTTATTAAATAAGCTATTATAAAATAATACCACCAGCCTTGAGTACCAGTCATACCCATAAGGTAGGCCCCATGACCCCAATGATTATGACTGAGAACGGAAAAAAAGCCACGCCAATAAGTGTAGGCCGGAACTGAAATGTTTTTAGCAAAATTATAAATAAAAGAACCAGTTTTGGTTTCCGGATTGGCTAAAGAAACTAAAGGCTGGATAAAAAGCGGCTGGGTTTTTACTAAATTCTTGTCAATTAGTTCTTGTCTTTCCTGGTATAATTTTTGTACTCGGGGCTCTTCAAGTGGTTTTTTCATTTCAAATCCATAAAGCATAAAAGTAGTAGCAGCCGTTATAACAAAAAATACTAAAAAAACTAATAAAAATTTTTTTAAACGCAGTTTAGTTTTTTCTTTTTTAACTAGCCAATGCCAGAAGTAGATAAAAATTAAAACCGGAATAAATAAAACAGCTGAATATTTAGTGTTAAAACCTAAGGCGAATACAATAGCGGCTACGAAAAGTATTTTTTTACTGGGATTTTTTAAATATTTACCAAAATAGTATATAATAAGAACAAAGAAAAGAGCCAAGGCCGTGTCGGTGGTTACTAGATGACTGTGGGCTATAAAGTTAGGCGAGAGGCAATATAAAAATAAAGCCAAAAGTCCGGACTGAAAGCCAAAAATTTCTTTAGCCCATCGGTAAATATAAAAGCCGAGGATTAAGCCTAAAATAATAGGGAAGAGTCGAGCTAAAAAAACTATAGTGTCGGGCCAAGCAGAGGAGTGGTATATAAGTTGACGGCCAAAATCCCATTGGTTATAATTATGCCAACTTTCATGATCGGTAGGTATAGAGATATTAAGGCCTAACAAGGGTAAAGTTGAGAGCTCTTTGACCAGTGGAGGATGTTCCGGGTTAATACGAAAATCACCGGTTTTTAAATAACTTAAGCCGCCTGAAATATGAGGACCTTCATCAATGGTTTGAGAATCCTCTAGGGTCAGATATAAATTCAAAATTAAAAATATGCTCAAGAATAAAATTACCAAGAGCTTTTCATATTTTTTTAAGAAAGTATTCAACCGAGATTTTTGGGGTGAGGCCGAATTAGGAGTTTTGTTTGCCAACAAAATATTTCTTATTAATTTTATAATTTCACTAATTTTAAATTTAGTAGTTTGGCTCTTACTTTATATGCAGTTTCAACCCACTCAAGAGCCGGTTATTCTTCATTATAACATTTATTTTGGCATCGACCTAATTGGAGATTGGTATAAAATTTTTGCTTTACCATTATTTGGTTTTATTATTTTCTTTATAAATTTTTTCTTTTCTATTATAATTTATCACAAGGAAAAAATATTAAGTTATATTTTAATATTTTCTTCTAGTGTTATCCAAATTTTTTTAGGGCTAGCTAGTTTATTTATTATATTTCAAAATCTATAATATTAAATTAAATAATGTTTGAAACCAATTTTGAAACCATAAAAATATTTATTCTGACCACTATTTCTTTTATTATAACTATTATCTGGACCCCGCTTTTAACTCATTTTTTATACAAGTATAAGTTAGGCAAAAGAATTAGAAACGAAAAAGAAACCCCGGTTTATTCTTCTTTGCACCAGAAAAAAAGCGGCACTCCGACCATGGGCGGGCTTTTAATCTGGGTAACTTTGCTTTTTCTTATTTATGCTATTTATTTTATTTCTCAAATCACTGATATCGAGTTTTTAGATAAATTAAATTTTTTGTCCAGGGCCGAAACCCTGTTACCTTTGGGAGTCCTGGTAGCGGCCGCCGTGGTCGGCTTTGTTGATGATATTTATGATGTAAAAAGTACTAATGGCGGTGGTGGGTTAAAGGTTTGGCAGCGCTTGATAATTTACACTTTAATCGCTTTAGTCGGGGCTATGTGGTTTTACTTTAAACTGGACTGGACTACAATACATGTTCCTTTTATCGGCAATTTTGATATTGGGCTTTGGTATGTGCCTATTTTTATTTTTATAATTGTAGCTACCGCTTTTTCTACTAATGAAGCCGATGGTTTGGATGGATTAGCCGGGGGTATTTTATTGGTGGGTTTTGTGGCTTATGGCTCTATTGCTTTGGTCCAGGGAAGACCAGACCTGGCGGCTTTTTGCGGGGTTATTGCCGGTTCATTATTTGCCTTTTTATGGTTTAATATTCCACCGGCCAGATTTTTTATGGGTGATACCGGAGCTATGTCTCTGGGCATAACCTTGGGTATTGTGGCCATGCTTACTAACTACTCCTTACTTTTGCCGATTATACTCTTTCCTCTGGTTATTGAGTCTGGCTCGGTCATTATCCAGGTTTGTTCCAAAAAAATAAGAAAGCGAAAAGTTTTTTTATCGGCTCCACTTCATCACCATCTTGAAGCGATTGGCTGGCCAGAAGCTAAAATAGTGATGCGCTTTTGGATTGTCGCCGCGGTTATGGCCGTTATCGGAGTAATTTTATTTTTGATGGATAAGGGGAGTTGATTGAGTTACTGAGTGATTAAGGTGTTTAGTGATCGCTTCTTTTTGAGAGGTGGGTTTATCTTTGAGGAAGCGAATAACATCTAGGCTTTTGTCGTAAAAATTTGATTATAAAATAATATTGATTGGCTAAATATATTCTTTTTAAGGTTATGATTATTGTTAATGTATTGCGGGAATAGGGATTCCCGCCTAGGCGATTTTATTTAAAGGCGGAGATAAATCTTTTGCCTACGCGTTGAGTAGAAGGTTTTTCTTCTTTTTGAACCGCTGTTGATTTATCTTTGGTTTTCAATCCATCCTCATTCCGCGTAGCTGGAGATTTATCTCCAGATTCATCTTCGGTTTTTTTTAAAACTTTTTTAAAAGACTCTATTATTTTATCGCGAAAAGAACTGGTCCCCAGACCGGTTCTGGCAATATATTTACTAAGCTCAAGGCCTGGGGGCCAGAGCTTCTCGGTGAATTAGAGATTTAATAATCTATTTTTGCTCGAGAAGGTTGGATCTCCTGATCCAACCGAATAAGGTGACGCGGATCAGGAGATCCGCGCTTCTCGGATTTGAGAAGTTTAATAATTTGTTTAGCGGTTTATTCTTTATCCCGCCTAATATCAAAAATAGAATCCTTGCCTCCGGGTTTTCGACCATTCATAATTCGGCTAGATGTTTTAAAATAGAGTGCCCTAACTAGCCTTCAGAAAATTTGTCCATTCAATTTTTATTTATACAAAAATAATTTCTCGTTTCAAAGATGTTTTGGGATAAATTCCTTGTTGAATAACATTAATTTCTAATCTAGACAAGATCACATTGACGGGGTCTTTTTTTTAATCAAATTTTATTAAATAAATAAATTACTTTATTATTTAGTATAAATAATATATAATATAACCATGTCAAAATATTACAATCCTAAGAGAAAAAGCAATCTTTATAAACCGGATATGAAAAAACCCTTTAAGTTATCTCGCTCTAAAATTGATTTATTTATGGAATGTCCGAAGTGTTTTTATCTGGACCGAGTTTTGGGGGTAGGCCGACCCCCAGGCTATCCTTTTGCTTTAAACGCGGCTGTGGATAGGCTTTTAAAACAAGAATTTGATATTCATCGGGTTAAAGGCACTCAGCATCCTCTGCAAAAAGAATACGGAATTAAAGCCAGACCAGTAGAAGACGATAAATTAGATAAATACCGTCATAATTTTACGGGTGTGCAGTATCATGACCAGGAAACTAATTTGGTTATATTTGGGGCCATTGATGATCTTTGGATAAATCCACAAAAGGAATATATAGTAGTGGATTATAAAGCCACCGCTAAAAAAGATGAAATCACTGAATTAAATAAAGATTGGCATGACAGTTATAAAAGGCAAATGGAAGTTTACCAATGGCTTTTACGAAAAAACGGTTATAAAGTTTCTAACACCGGTTATTTTGTTTACTGTAATGGTATAGCTGATAAAAAAGCTTTTGATAAAAAGTTAGAGTTTCGGGTTAATTTGATACCTTATCAGGGATCGGACAAATGGGTCGATAAAACTATTAAAAATATTTATCAGTGTTTAAATAGTGATAATATTCCAGCCGCTGATCCAGATTGTGATTATTGCGCTTATTTTAAGGCGAGAGGGAGAGAAGAAAAATAAAAATAATTTTTTATAACAGAAAAGCAAGGTAGAACACTTAGTCTGCTTTACCTTATTGTTGTCTTCAATAAATGATATAAGTTGAAAAAAAACGGTATTTTATTTATAATGTACTTAAGATGATTGATTTTAATAATCTGAAAAATAAAAAAGTTCTGGTTATGGGTTTAGGCTTGCACGGCGGGGGAGTCTCAGTAGTTAACTGGCTTTTAAAGCAAAAAGCTAAAGTTTTAGTGACTGATTTAAAAACCAAAGCAGAGCTTAAAGTATCGCTAGATAAAATTAATAATGGAGAAATTGAATATGTTTTAGGGGGACACCGGGAAAAAGATTTTAAAAAAGCAGATTTAATAATACGAAATCCCAGTGTGCCTAGTAATTCAAAATATATAAAACTGGCTAAAACAAATAATATTCCTCTTGAAAACGAAGCCAGTCTTTTTTTTCGACTCTGCCCGGCTCCCATTATTGGGGTTACCGGCTCTAAAGGCAAAAGCACTCTTTCTTATCTTATCTATAAATTAGTCAAAAGTCATTACCAGGATACGGTCATAGCCGGAAATATCCGGGACTATTTAATGCTAGATGTTTTGGCAGGAATAAAAAAAACGACAAAAGTAGTTTTAGAACTTTCTTCTTGGCATTTAGAGGGTATGTCTCATTTAAAAAAATCCCCTCATATGGCCCTGATTACTAATATTATGCCAGAACATTTAAACCGTTATGACTCCATGGATGATTATGTTAAGGCTAAAAATTTGATCTTAAAATTTCAAAACAAAAATGACTGGGCCATAGTCAATGCAGATAATACCTACACACGACAGATGACAAAAAAAACCCCTAGTCAATTATGTTATTTTTCTTCAAAAAAAATTGTTAAGCACGGAACCACTATTATTGATGAGAATATTTATTTTATAAACCGTTCAAAAAAAGAAAAAATTTTTTCTATTGAAAATATGGAAATTAAGCCTGAACATAATCTGGAATATTTTTTAGCTGCTAGCTGTTTAGGTAAAATTTTAAAAATACCCAATAAAAAAATAGAAAAAGTGATTAAAAAATTTAAAGGTCTGCCAGACCGCTTGGAGTTTTTAGGACAAAAAAAAGAAATAAAATTTTATAATGATACCACAGCTACTGTACCTCAGGCCGCTATTTCAGCTTTAAAAACATTAGGCAATACTGATCATAAAAATATTATATTACTGGCCGGCGGGGCTGATAAAAACCTTGATTATTATTTAATGGGAAAATATATTGATAAATACTGTAAACTCAGTATTTTATTTAAAGGAAAAGCCAGTGATAAAATAGAAAAGACCATAAAAAAAACTAGATGTCTTGATAATATAAAAAACATGAAAAAAGCCATTTTGCTGGCTTTAAAAGAGGCCGAGGAAGGAGATATAATCTTGCTTTCACCAGGTGCGGCTAGCTTTGGTTTATTTAAACATGAATTTGACCGGGGAGACCGATTTAAGACAGTCTACAAAAATATTTAATCTATGAGCCGAAGATTAGAGAAAGAACAGGATTATTTTTTGATAGCTATTATAGCTATTATTGTTATTTTTGGCTTGGTTATGCTTTCTTCAGCCAGTTCAGTTGAGGGTTTTCAAAAATTTGGTGACCCTAATCATTTTGTCAAAAATCAACTAGTGGCTTTTGTTATTGGTATTTTCTTTTTTGTCATAATGTCTCGTACCCATTATTCAGTCTGGCAAAAATTTGCCTTTCCAATAATTATTGTCACATTAGTTTTATTAATTAGTGTTTTTATTCCCGGAATGGGTGCTGGTTTATTGGGAGCTAATCGTTGGATTAAGATTGGCCCTATATTTTTTCAGCCCTCGGAAATTGCTAAACTAACATTCTTAATCTATTTAGCTACTTGGCTGGACAAAAGAGGGGACAAAATAAAGGATTTCTCAGCCGGTTTTTGGCCTTTTATTATAATTCTGGCTATTATGACTACTTTAATTATGTCTCAGCCTGATTTGGGTACCATGACCGTTATCGGTATTATAGCTTTAAGCTGTTATGTAGTGGCCGGGGCTCCTTTTTTGCATTTAACTTTAATTGGCTTGGGAGCCGGCGGCCTATTAGCCTTACTGATTAGAGTGGCTCCGTATCGTTTGCAACGCTTTACTGTTTTTTTAAATCCGGAATTAGATCCTCAGGGTATTGGTTACCATATAAATCAAGCACTTTTAGCTATTGGTTCGGGCGGTCTTTTAGGCTTGGGTCTGGGTCACTCTAGGCAAAAGTTTAATTATTTACCTCAGGCTTCTTCGGACTCTATTTTTGCGGTTATTGCCGAAGAGCTTGGTTTTATTTTTGTGGTTATATTAATTGGTTTATTTTTAATTTTTATGTTTCGTGGTTTTAAAATTGCTAAAGGGGCGCCCAATAATTTTGCTAAAATTTTAGCTGCTGGCATCACGGCCTGGTTTACATTTCAAGCCATGATAAATATTGGAGCCATGACTGGCATTCTGCCTTTAACCGGCATCCCTTTGCCTTTTATCAGCCAGGGTGGCTCTTCGCTGGTAGTTAGCTTGGCGGCTATTGGTATACTTGTTAATATATCTAAGTATAGTCAAGAAAGTAGGAGTTTTTGGACATGATTTTATAAACTTAGAATTATAAACTTTTAGACAATGAAAAAAGAAAAGAAAAAAGAAATTAAAATAATTCTAACTGGTGGTGGTACGGCCGGTTCAGTTATGCCTTTGGTGGCTGTTTACCAGGAGTTAAAACAAAGAAAAGTTGACACAGACTTTCTTTTTATTGGTACCAAAAAAGGACCGGAAAAAAAGATTACCTCTTTTTATAATATTTCTTTTAAAAATATTCCAGCCGGCAAATTACGTCGATATTTATCAATAAAAAATTTAACTGACCCGGTTAATATTTTAAAAGGCTATAAACAGGCTCGGGATATTCTTAAAATAACACAGCCAGATATAGTTTTTTCAGCCGGGGGCTACGTAGCGGTGCCGGTGATCTGGGCCGCTAAAAAGTATAATATACCAGTTATAATTCACCAGCAGGACATTCGAAAAGGCCTGGCTAATAAATTAACCGAAAAAAAAGCGGATAAAATCACGGTAACTTTTAAAAAATCACTGCTGGAATTTCCCCGGCCAAAAACGGTTTTAACGGGCAATCCCATTAGAAAAGATATCTTGAGCGGCACTAAAAAAAAGGCCTGTGAAATTTTCTGTTTGAAAAAAGATTTACCCATCCTTCTGGTCTTAGGTGGCGGTACCGGAGCTTTAAAGATAAATAAAGTAATAAATAAGATTGCTGGCCAGCTGGTGAAAAATTTTCAAATAATTCATCTAACCGGCCAAGGTAAAAAAGATGCTGGTATCAATCATGAAAATTATAAATCATTTGAATTTTTAACCAGTAATATGAATCACGCTTTGGCGGCGGCCGATCTAGTCGTTTCGCGGGCTGGACTTTGTGCCTTGTCCGAATTGTCAGCTTTAGGTAAACCAGCCATTATTATTCCTATATTTAATTCGCACCAGGAAGAAAACGCCCGCTTTTATGAGAAGGAAAATGCTGTTTTTGTGATCCGTGAAAATTTGCTCAATCCAAAACTTCTTTTAAGTAGTATTAAAGGGCTTTTAACCCATAAAAGAAAACTGAACGAGTTAAGCCAAAATATAAAAAGTTTTTATCAAGTCAAGGCTTCTTCTAAAGTAGCTGATCTTATACTGGCAGTGATTAATAATAATTTTTAATATAATGAATATAACTAAGGCAAAAAAAATTCATTTTGTTGGAATCTCTGGTATTGGTATTTCTGGTTTGGCTAGAATATGTTTGGATATGGGTAAAGAGGTTTCCGGATCCGATCTGACGGAATCAATAGTAACTAAAGGACTTAAAAAGGCCGGAGCCAAGATAAAGATTGGTGCTCATAAAGGCCGAAATTTAGCCAAAGATACTGATTTATTAGTCTTTTCCGAAGCTATACCGGTTGATAATATTGAGAGAAATAAAGCTGAAAAAAATAATATAGAAGAGTTATCCTATCCTCAGGCTTTAGGCCAGTTTACGGCTGATAAAAAGCTTATTTGCGTCTCTGGCACTCACGGCAAAACAACCACTACGGCTATGATGGCCCGGGTTTTAAAAAAGGCTGGTTTTGACCCGACTTTTATTGTCGGTTCATATTTACCCGAGCTAGAAGGCAACGCTCGGCTGGGTCAGTCAAATTTTGTAGTCATTGAAGCCGATGAATACGCCCGGGCTATGCTTAATTATTATCCGGATTATATTGTTTTGAATAATCTGGAAAAAGATCACCTGGACACTTACAAAAATATGGAGGATATTATCAGGACTTTTAAAAAATATATTGAAAATCTGACCTTATCTGGAACCTTAGTCATAAATACTGATGATAAGAATGTTAAAAAAGTGGCTCATAATTTTAAAGGTAATATAATTAGTTTTGGTTTGAAAAAAGGAGATTACCAGGCTAAAAATATTAAAACCAGTACAAAAACAACTAGTTTTAAAATTGAAAATACTAAAATAAGTTTAAAGTTGCCCGGTACTTATAATGTTTTTAACGCCTTAGCCGCTTTTAGTCTGGCTAGCGAGTTGGGTATTGACAAAAAAATAATTAAAAAATCATTAGAAAGTTTTAAGGGCACTTGGCGAAGGTTTGAAATCATTGGTCAGTTTGCCGGTGGACCGGTTGTTTCTGACTATGCTCATCATCCAACTGAAGTGGAAAATTTAATTAAGGCGGCCCGCCAAAAGTATCCCCAAAAAAGACTAGTTTTTGTTTTTCAGCCCCATCAGCATAACCGCACCAAAAATTTGTTCAATGATTTTGTCCGTGTTTTAAAAAAAGTTGATGTCTTGATTGTGCCCGAAATATTTGAAGTTAAGGGACGGGAAAAGAAAAAAGACCAAGGTGTTTCTTCGCAGGATATTGTCCGTGAAGTGATGGCTAAAAAAGATCAGGTTTATTACGCTAAGAATTTAAAATATACTGAAAAACTGATTAAGAAAATTATTAAAAAAGGCGACGTTATATTTATTGTTGGAGCCGGGGATATTTATAAAGTCGGGGAAAGGTTGGTTGATTAGTTAATTAAGTTGTTGAGTTATTAGATATTAAGATATCGAGATATTGGACATTAAGATATTAAGTTTTTAGTCTCTAAATGAGGCCGGAGATCTGCGGATAATTTATCCGCATAAAGATGACCTGAAAAGTGACGATGTGAGGAGCCGGGATTTATGGCAGTAAAAGCTGCTCTTGAACCTGGTTATAACAAGGCTAGATATATTGGCTTGGTTAATCTTTTTGGCCGGTTGAACCTGGCTCGAGGCTGGCTAAAAGAGCATGGACGGGTTGAACAGGAAATCTCTAGTTTTCACAGACCCGGTGAAGCTGAGTTTATACTGCGGGCTGGCTATACTAATTATAAGAAAGTTTTTAATAAAATTGTAGCCGGTATCAGGCCTGGTCAGGGGCCCCGACTCCCGGTTCTGACCAAAAAGTTATGATTTATTTTATGAGCTAAATTATTTGAGCTCTGGGATTTAATAGTCCGGGGCTTTTTTTATTAGTCTAATTGATTTATAATAAAACTTGATGAAAGGTTTGAAAGAAAAAGTAAAATTAGCTCCCTTTACTACTTTTAAAATTGGCGGTCCGGCTAAGTATTTTATAATTGTCAAGAATGAAAATCAGCTGATTGAGGCCTTGAAATGGGCCAAAAAAAATAAAATAAAATATTTTATTTTAGGGCACGGAGCTAATATATTAGTTTCTGACCAGGGTTTTGACGGCCTGGTGATTAAAAATGAAATAAAAGAATTAAAAATTTTGTCTAAGACAACCATAACAGTCGGATCTGGTTTGACCCTAGGGGAATTACTGGGGTTTTGTCTTGACCATAAATTAAAAGGCCTTGAGTTTCTGGCCGGCATTCCCAGCACGGTCGGCGGCGCTATTGTTGGTAATACGGGTAACCCTAAAAAAGCCATTGGTGATTTCATTAGTCAGGTCAAAGTAATTGATGAGAATTTAGATATTAAAATATTAAGCCATCAAGAACTTAAGTTTGCCTATAGAAAAAGTATTTTTAAAGAAAAAGATTATATTATTCTGTCAGCACTTTTTAATTTAATAAAAGATACAAAAGAAAATATTCAAAAAAAAATTAAAGAAAATATAGATAATAAAAAACAAAGCCAGCCTTTGAATAGGCCTTCAGCCGGCTGTGCTTTCAAAAATCCACCAGGAATGTCGGCTGGAAAAATTATCGAAGAATGTGGTCTCAAAGGTAAAAGTATGGGAGCGGCCAAAGTCTCGGAAATACACGCTAATTATATTATTAATACTAACAGTGCCAAGGCCGAAGAAGTAGTTATGCTTATCAGTTATATTAAACAGCAGGTCAGGGATAAAAAAAATATACAATTACAGGAGGAAATTCAGCTGGTGGGGTTTTAGAGGTTGAGTTAATTTAAGAGAGTTGATTAAGTTAATTGTCCCCCTACGGGGGATCCGCCTTGTCTGCCACAGGCAGGCTCTGGCGGAAGTGATTAAATGGTTGATTTAAACAAAAAAAATATAATATGAGAAAAAGCGAATTAGAAAAAATTAGAAAATTTCACGGTCATATTGGTCCCTATGCTGTGACTGGTTATATTATTGGCCAGTTGGTCAAAAGTCATTTCGGTAAGATTGAAAAGATAGTTATTTATAATCCATTAAAAACACCTTACTCTTGTTTGATTGACGGACTGCAGCTGTCTAGCGGCTGTACAGTCGGATGCAGCAGTATCATCTTGAAAAAAGCTGGTGATTTAAAAATTATTATTTATTTATCAAATAAAAAAATAGTTATAAACCTAAACCAAGGCTTTAAAAAAATAGCTCAGGCTCATTTTAAAAAAGATATGAAAAAATTTGCCCGTCTTATTAAACCATTAATTAATAATAATTTAAAAAATATATGAAAGAAAATATTTTAGAAAAACCAATTATAAAAATTAGTGCTTTAAAGCAAGCTCTAGTTATTATTATTTTTATATCTTTAACCATAGCCATGCCAATGATAGCCCACCAATACCAATTGGCCGGCAATATTTTTTTGCCGATGCATTTTTTTGTTTTAGCTGGCGGGTTAATTTTTGGTAAAAAAACCGGCTTTATAGTCGGAGGTTTAAGCCCGGTTATTGTTTTTGCATTATCAGGTAGGCCCAGCTTGGCTCTAATTCCTGTAATGACACTGGAGTTAGCGGCTTACGGTTTTTGGGCCGGATACTTTCGAGAAAAAGAATTAAATAGCTTTACCTCAATTGTTTTGGCTATGATTTTAGGGCGGGTTGTTTTATTTTTAACAGCCTGGGTCTTTCTCTCGGGAAATCCCTTTATTTTTTTATTCAGTGCTTTAAATCTTGGTATGGTAGGAATTTTCCTGCAATTGGCTTTAATCCCTTTTCTGATTGGATTAATTAGTAATTTTAGGCAAAATTAAATAGTTCTTAGCCAGACAATTATTAAAGGCTTTTTAATTTAAGCTTGAATTTAGGTGGTTTTTTTGGTAAACTTAGGGAAAGGTTTTAAGGAATTTTAAATATGTCATTATTATCCAAAATCTTTGGTGATCCTAATAAAAAAGTAATAGAAAAATTGCAGCCAACAGTGGACAAAATTAATGAATTAGAAAGCCAGTATAAGAAATATAAAAATGAGGACTTTGCTAAAAAAGCCAAAGATATTAAAAATAAAATAAAAAAAGATAAAAGCCGGTTGGAGGATTATTTGCCGGATGTTTTTGCTATGGTCCGCGAAGTTTCCAGACGAAAAGTTAATATGAGACACTTTGATGTGCAGCTAATTGGCGGTATAGTTATGCACCAGGGTAAAATAGCTGAAATGAAAACCGGCGAGGGTAAAACCTTAGCCGCTAACCTAGCTTTATCATTAAACGCCTTAACCGGCCAGGGTTGTCATTTGGTTACGGTTAATGATTATTTGGCCCGACGAGACTGTGGCTGGATGGGCCCGGTATATCAAAATTTAGGTCTTTCCTGTGGCTGTATTATTCATGACGGGGCTTTTATTTATGATCCCGATTTTGAGGACAAAGAGTTAGGGGACGAGCGTATCTCTCATTTAAAGCCAGTTAGTCGCCGAGAAGCTTATCAAGCTGATATAACTTATGGCACCAATAATGAGTTTGGCTTTGATTATTTGCGTGATAATATGGTACCGGATATTAAATACATGGTGCAACGATCTCTTCATTATGCCATTATTGATGAGGTTGATAGTATTTTGATTGATGAGGCTAGAACTCCTTTAATTATTTCGGCTCCGGCTGAAGAATCAGCTGACAAATACTATAAATTTGCCAAATTAATTCCCCAACTTGAGGAAGGTCCGGATTATAATGTTGACGAAAAAATGAAAGCCGCTACTTTAACCGAAGAGGGGATTAGTAAAATGGAAAACTGGCTGAATATGGATAATATTTACCAGGCTGGCGGTATTGAAATGGTTCATCATATTGAACAGGCTTTAAAAGCCCACGCCTTATTTAAAAAAGATAAGGACTATGTAATTAAAGAAGGAGAAATTGTGATTGTTGATGAATTTACCGGTCGTTTAATGCCGGGGCGACGTTTTTCGGAAGGCTTGCACCAGGCTATAGAAGCTAAAGAAGACGTAGAAATTAAAAATGAATCCCAAACTTTAGCTACTATTTCTTTTCAAAATTATTTTCGCATATACGATAAGTTATCCGGTATGACTGGTACGGCCGCTACTGAAGCCGAAGAATTTCACAAAATTTATGATTTGGACGTGGTGGTTATCCCGACCAACGAACCCATGGTCAGGGAAGACCTTAATGACAGTATTTATAAAACTGAGAAAGGTAAATTTAAAGCTATACTAAGGGAAATTAAACGTGATTATGAAGTCGGCCAGCCAGTCTTGGTGGGCACTATTTCTATTGAAAAAAATGAGTTATTAGGGGAGCTTTTGGAAAGAGAAGGCATTAAATATGAATTATTAAACGCTAAAAATCACGAAAAAGAAGCCCAGATTATCCGCCAAGCTGGCCGAAAAAAAGCCGTGACAGTGGCTACTAACATGGCCGGTCGGGGAGTGGATATAGTTTTAGGCGGCCAGCCTTTTAATAAAGAAAAGGCCCAAGAAATAAAAGAATTGGGTGGGCTTAAGGTAATTGGTACAGAGAGGCATGAATCGCGCCGCATTGATAACCAACTTCGGGGTCGTTCCGGCCGTCAGGGTGATCCTGGTTCTTCGCAATTTTTTATATCTTTGGAAGATGAATTAATGCGTATTTTTGGCTCGGACAGAATGAAAAATGTTATGAATCGATTAGGAGTCCCTGATGATATGCCAATTGAAAACAAAATGATTTCTCGCTCTATAGAAAAAGCGCAGAAAAAAGTTGAGTCGCGTAATTTTGATATTCGAAAACATTTAGTAGAATACGATGACGTGATGAATAAGCATCGTCAAGTTTTGTATAAAAAAAGAAAAGAATTTCTTACTATGAAAAGAGATAAATTAAAGGATAAAATGATGTTGATAGTTGAAGATGAAATTGAAAGAGTGGTTTATTTCCACACAGCTCCTGAGGCTAAAAAAGAATGGGATATAGAAGAAGTTTATGAAGTGGTTGATACTATTTTTCCCATACCTATTGAATCAAGAATTAAATTGGAAGAGATAAAAAGTTCTAACGCTGGTGAAAAGGAAAAGGCCGAAGTAAGAACAAGAATTGTTAAGTACCTCATGAAACTGGCGAACAAATCTTTTGATCAAATGTCTGATCAACTGGATAGCCCCCATGATCTTTTTAGAATTATTAAAGGTATTGTACTTAGAACTATTGACACTTTATGGATTGAACACCTTAGTCAGATGACTCATCTTAGAACCGGTATTGGTCTTAGGGGCTATGGTCAACAGGATCCCTTGGTTGAATATAAAAAAGAGTCATACAAACTTTTTAACCGGTTATTGTCAAACATAAATGCCCATATTATCTACAGCCTTTATAAAATACCTTTAGCTAAAAATATGTCTGCTTCACCGGTGGCTAAGAGCAAACAAGTTTTATCGGCTCCATCTAAACACGCTAAAGAAAAAAGAGAAAAACCGACGGATAATTTATCAAATCGCCGTCGGCAAAATAAAAACGGCAAAAAAATTGGACGGAATGATCCCTGTCCCTGCGGTTCCGGTAAAAAGTATAAAAAGTGTTGCGGACGGTAACAATTTAATCAATAAATTTTTATATAATTTTATTTTAGAGTAAAAAGGAGGAGAGTAATGAATAAGTGGTTCTTTATTATTAAAAATTATGTTAACCGAAATTTCCGGATGATATTTTCAGGCTTATTTTTGGCGGAACTTTAACTCTAATGTTTATAGCCTCATTAATAGTTTAGAAAATTTCTTACTTCAACGGTTCATTATAATTAAAGCCTCTCTGACTTATTTTAAAAGAGTCAGGTTTTTTTATTTTTATTTATCAGTAAAAAGAGGAATTAATGTTATCTCTAGAGAAATAATAGATTTATCTTAAGCTTGACTTTTTGGCAAATGTATGCTATTATGATGGTATAGTCCTTTAAAAGGAAACAAAAACAAAAACACAAATTAGCCGGAGGCCTGTTGTGTGCCTCCTGGTTACAAAAACCATCAAGCATCTTAAGGCCTCTGGCTTTCACCTTTGTGTTAAAAACAAAAACAAAAAATATGCCTTTTAGGTATCAAAAATTTTATATTATTTTAACAATGGTAATCCTTGTTCTAGGGGTTATTTTTTTATGTCCAAAAAAAGTTAAGGCTTATGGCAGTATTGTACCGGAAGTTAAAATATTTGAAAATAATTTACAAACCTCTAGTTTTTTTGGCTTTTTAAAATCCTTCAAAGGTGGAGTTCGTCTGGCCAGTGGTGATGTTGACGCTGATGGGTCTGATGAAATTATTGTTGGGGCTGGACCGGGAGGGGGCCCCAACGTACAGATATTTGCTGGTGAAGGAGATAAGTATAAAAGTTTTATGGCTTATGACGTGCGTTTTAGAAAAGGCATAAAAGTAGCCAGTTGTGATTTAACCGGTGATGGAGTTTCTGAAATTATCACTGGTCCGGGGGCCGGGGGTGGTCCAAACGTTAAAGTTTTTGATAACAGGGGACGGCAACTAGAAAGCTTTATGGCTTACGCTCCCAGTTTTAGGGGCGGCGTTAATGTAGCTTGCGGTGATTTAACCGGTGATGGTGTTTCTGAAATAATAACCGGTCCGGGACCGGGAGGCGGAGCTCATGTCAGAATATTCTCGGCCAGTGGAATTAACTTAGGCAAAGATTTCTGGCCATTTGATTTTAATCACCGAGGCGGTGTCTCCGTGGCCAGCGGAAATTTAACAAATGATCTAAAAGAAGAAATAGTAACCGCTGTCTACAAAAATGGTCGGCCGATTGTGGAAGTTTATGATCAAGAAAAAAATAAACTGGCCGGTTTCTACGCCTATGATGGTAGTTTTCAAGGCGGGGTTAACTTAACTTGTGGTGATATTGATTCAGATGGATACGATGAAATTATTACCGCGGCTAATTCAGGCGGCGGTCCGCATGTTCGGGGATTTAATTATGATGGCTCGCTGGCTAACGTAAACTTTTTTCCTTATCCTAGAAATTTCAGAGGCGGGGTTTATTTAGCGGCTGGTGATCTTAATGGTGATAATGATATTGAATTAATAACCGGACCTGGGTTTCTTTCTGGAACTACACTTTCGAACAGCTTAAAATATGTTGAAATAGATATTTCCAGCCAGCGTTTATTTTTACGTGAGAATGGTATGGTCATAAAAAATTATATTATCTCTTCAGGTAAGCCGAGTATGGATACCCCAGTTGGTACCTATAAAGTGATGAATAAATCACCCAATGCTTACTCATCAAGCTATGCTTTGTATATGCCTTATTGGCAGCAGTTTACCGGGATTGGTCACGGCTTGCACGGCTTACCCTACTGGAAGCTGCGTAGTGGGGGGGTGATAAAAGAAGGAGAAAATCATCTGGGTATTCGTGTCTCTCATGGGTGTGTTAGATTATCCTGGGAAGCGGCTGAATATGTTTATAATTTTACGGAAGTGGGTACTCCGATATTAATCCATAATTAAAAATAATTTTTAAATAAAAGCTTTTTAATTAAGCTTTTTTTATATTTTAAAAAATGTTAAAATAAGCTTATGATTGACAAAAAAACATTTATAACCGCTTTGGTGCTTATTTTAATAGTGATTGGAGTATCCAGTATTTATTGGTTTACAAAAGGTTCGGTTAATAAACAGACCAATCAGGCAGCCAATGAGAATGAAAATCTTGAAAAAACAAGACCTGGTAACAGAGAAGGTTTATCGAATGAAATAGTAGTAGAGAACATAGAAGACAATCAAGTTATAACCAGTCCTTTAACTATAGAAGGCCAGGCTAAGGGAACTTGGTTTTCTGAAGGTGAAATGCCTTTTAGACTAGTCAGTCAAGGGGGACTTGTTTTAAGAGAGGGAAGTATTTTTGCTGATGGTAATTGGATGACTGATAATTTTGTTGATTTTAAGGTAGAAATTGAATTTGAAGCCGAAAATATTGAAAAAGGTTATATTTATATTACTCAATCCAACCCTCGGGGGCTGGAAAAAGAACTTGAAGAACTTTGTCTACCGGTTTTATTTAAGTAAATACTGGCCAAACAAAGACTGGACAAAACATTTTTTTTACCGTTTTTTTCGGGTATAATTAGTTTATTAGAAAAAGAAAGGGGGTGAGCTTAATGCCAAGAAAAAGAAAAATCAAGAAAAAAAGAAGTACCAAAAAGAAAGCAAAAAGAAAACCAGGTCGAAAAAAAACTACTAGGAAAAGGAAAACCACTAGAAAATGCCGAAAGAAGAAATAGATTTAAATACTAAAAAAGAAAAGGGGTCTTTATACTTTAAAAACCTCTTTTCTTATTGGCAATGTTTATAAAATAGTGTATAATAACTAGCAAGTTATGAATATTAGAAAGAAAATTTGGCTGACATTTATCGGTATAATTATACTAGCTGTTTTAGCGGGTATAGTTGATTATCCGGCCGGGCCAGATATAAAAATTGGCTCTTATTTTAAGGAATTAAAAATTCATTTAGGTCTTGATCTACAGGGAGGGACTCATTTAGTCTATCAGGCCGATACCTCTAAAATAGAAGAAGCTGAAAAAGCTAGCGCCTTAGAAGGGGTCCGTGATGTTATTGAGAGAAGAGTTAATACTTTTGGGGTTTCTGAGCCAGTTGTTCAAACTAATAAATCCGGAGATGACTGGCGGGTTATTGTGGAGTTACCTGGAGTAACAGAGGTTAATCAAGCCGTGGAAATGATCGGTAAAACACCTTTGCTTGAATTTAAAAAACAACCGCCGCCGGTTGAATTAACTCCAGAACAAAAGCAAAAAATTGAAGAGTATAATGAGGAAGCCAAAAATAAAGCTCAAGAAATATTAGACCAGGCCACCCCTGAAAATTTTTCTACTCTGGCCAAGGAAAAAAGTGAAGATCCAGGTAGTCAGGAACAGGGAGGGGATTTAGGCTTTTTCAAAAAAGGAGAAATGGTACCGGCTTTTGAACAAGCTATTTTTGAAAAGGCCAAAATAGGCCAGGTTTATCCGGAATTAGTAGAGACTGATTTTGGCTACCATATCATTTTAAAGACGGAAGAAAAAGGAGAAGGTGAAAATAAAGAGGTTAAGGCTTCTCATATACTTATAAAAAAGAAATCAGAAGCTGATTATCAAACCAATCAGGGCCTGATAAATACCGGACTTTCCGGCCAGCAATTAGAAAAAGCTTATTTGCAGTTTAATAACCAAACCGGAGAAGCTCAGGTAGCTTTAGAATTTAATGATGAAGGCAAAGAATTGTTTGCTCAGATAACAGAGGAAAATATCGGGAATATAGTCGGTATTTATCTCGACGGTTCTCCTATATCCATGCCTCGGGTTAATGAAAAAATACCTGATGGTAAAGCTGTTATTACCGGTGAATTTAGTGTGACCGAGGCTAAGGAATTAGCCCAACGTTTAAATTCGGGGGCTTTGCCAGTGCCCATTACTTTAATTAGCCAGCAGAATATAGGGGCTTCTTTGGGTAAAATTTCGGTTCAGAAAAGTTTCTTTGCCGCCTTGCTTGGTTTAGCTTTTTTAGCTCTATTTATGATTATTTATTATCGTCTGCCTGGTTTGATTTCAGTTTTTGCTTTAGCTATTTATACGCTTTTAGTAGTCGCGATTTTTAAACTTTGGTCAATCACATTGACTTTAGCCGGGGTGGCTGGTTTTATATTATCCATTGGGATGGCGGTTGATGCGAATGTTTTGATTTTTGAAAGGATTAAAGAAGAGTTAGAGAGCGATAAACCTTTAAATATGGCTATTGAGGAAGGCTTTAAAAGAGCCTGGCTCTCTATTCGTGATTCTAACTTTTCATCAATTATTACCTGTGTTATTTTAGCCTGGTTTGGCACCAGTCTAATAAAAGGTTTTGCTATAACCTTGGGTGTGGGTATATTAATTTCTATGTTTTCGGCTATTATTGTTACGCGTACCTTTTTAAGATTAATAGCCGGTAATTTTTTAGAAAAACACCCCTCATTTTTAGGAGTAAAAGGAGTAAAAAAAGATGATGTATAAAATTATTGAAAAGAAAAAAATTTGGTTTATATTTTCTGGTTTGCTTATTTTAATTAGTTTGTTTTTTATTTTTACGGGAGGGCTTAAACTGGGTATTGATTTTACTGGCGGCACTTTGATGCAGATTAATTTTAAAAATGAAATTCCAGAAACAAATGAGATACGTGAAAATTTAAATCAATTAGAACTGGGAGAAATAAAAGTTCAAAAATCTGGCCAAGAAAGTATACTTTTACGCCTAAAAACACTAAGTAATCAAGAAAGAAATAATATTATAACTTCGTTAGAAGAAAAATTCGGACCTGTGACTGAGGAAAGCTTTGAATCTATTGGCCCGACAATTGGACAGGAATTAAAACAAAAAGCGTTTGTAGCTATTGCCTTGGTCTTAGTCGGTATAATTATTTATATTTCTTGGGCTTTTAGAAAAATTAAATTTTCGCATATCAATAGCCCGGTATTTGGCTTTAATGCTATTATTGCCTTGATCCATGATATATTAATTACTCTGGGTGTTTTTGCTGCTTTGGGCTTTTTCTTTAATATTGAAGTGGATATATTCTTTGTTACAGCTTTGTTAACTATACTTGGTTTTTCAGTACATGACACGATTGTAGTTTTTGACCGGGTTAGGGAAGGGTTGACTAAGGGTGAGAGTGAAGACTTTGATGAAATTTTAAACAAAAGCATCAATCAGACCATAGTTCGCTCTCTTAATACTTCTATAACTACCTTACTTGTTTTATTGGCTCTACTATTATTTGGTGGTGAAAGTATTCGTTTTTTTATATTAGCCTTAATTATTGGGGTTATTATTGGCACCTATTCTTCTATTTTTATAGCTTCACCTTTACTTTCGGTCTGGTATCACCGGAAAAACTAAAAATTATTTAAATTTAATAAAATACTCGCTTTTAAGGCGATTTTTATTTTATAACATATTCTTGACAACATTAAAAAAGTATGCTATACTAAAGATGAGATATAAATTAATTTTTATGTTTTAAAAGAGAGGTTTATCTCTCTAAAATCTCTAATTATAAATATTAAATTTAAAAATATGAATGAGCAAGATTCAAGTCTTTTAGACAAGATCCTCAGCTCGAAACAAGCTTCAGATATCAGTCATTTTAATCCGCTAGAAATAGTTTCTTCACTTCTGAAGTTAGTTTCCAGTAAAGAAGAGGATATTTTAAGGCGCCGATATGGCTTAAGCGGTGACAAAGAAGAAACTTTGGAAGAAATTGGTAATCATTTTAACGTTACTCGGGAAAGAATTCGACAAATTGAAAACTCTTCAGTGAAAAAAATTAAGAAATCCTCACAATTTAAAGATTTAATTAATGAAGTAGAAGGTATAATTACTCATCTCATCCACGAACATGGCAGTATTATGGAAAAGAATTTTTTTAATGAAAAACTTTTATCTCATGCTGGGGATAATAAAGTCAATGATAACGCTGTAAAATTTCTTATGAAGAGTATTTTTGATTATAAGTATGAAACACTTAGTGATAAAAAGTTAAGAGATTCATGGCAGCTAGAATCAGCCAGCCGAAAGCTTCTTGATAAATCTATAGAAAATTTTTTAGAAATCCTTAAAGTAGAAGGTAAGCCTATTTCCCAGGACAAAGTGATAAAAAAGTTTAAAAAAACTGAATTCTATGAATCAGAAAATGAGGTTTTATCAGATGAAGCTATAATTTCTTATTTAAGGATTAGTAAAAAAATTGATATGAATCCTTATGGTGATTTTGGGTTATCTAGTTGGGGCAGTATAAATCCAAAAAGAATAAATGATAAAATTCATATTATTTTAAAAAAACAGGAAAAGCCCTTACATTTTACTAAAATTGCTGAGCTGATAAACAAGGCCGGATTTGACCGAAAAAAAGCCTATCCGCCAACAGTTCATAATGAATTAATTTTAAATGACGAATATGTTTTGGTTGGCCGCGGTATTTATGCTTTAAAAGAATGGGGTTATCAGTCTGGTGTGGTGTCTGATGTTATTGAAGATGTTTTAAAAAATTCTGACCAACCATTAAAACGGGATGAAATTGTGGCGAGGGTTTTAAAAAGAAGAATGGTTAAAAAGAATACTATTTTACTGGCTTTATCCGACTCTAAAAAATTTAATAAAAATCCTGATAAAACCTATACTTTAATTGAAAAAGATCAAGATTTGAAACAAAAATAACCAAATATGGAAATTAGCATTGATTTAACTACTCCCATAAATAGTAACTCTTATTTTGCTCCTTTAGCTATGCTTTGGTATATTATTATTCATGGTGGTTGGGTAATTATTTTAGGGGCAATTTTGTTTGGACTTTGGTGGACCTGGATTCAGTGGCGTAAAAATATTTACAATTCAAAAATAGAATTTACTCTTTTAGCTATTGATATACCCAAAGAAAATGAACAGACACCCAAGGCCGTGGAAAATATTTTTTCTCATCTTCATGGCATACAAAAAAAAGGCAGCAAAATAGACCGCTGGCTGCATGGCTATAACCAGCAGGCTTTTGCTTTGGAAATAATTAGTATGGGCGGATATATCCAATTTTTGATCAGAACTCCCAATCAATTTCGTGATATGGTAGAGTCAGCCATTTACGCTCAGTATCCGGACGCTGAAATTACGGAAGTTCAGGACTATACAGAAGATATTAAAGTTGAATTTCCCAATGACCAATATGATATTTATGGAGCTGAAATGAAATTAGACAAAAAAGAAGTTTATCCGATTAAAACTTATCGTGATTTTGAAGATCCGGCGGCCAAAGAATATTTTAAAGATCCGATGGGTTCTTTATTGGAAATTTTAAGCCGTTTAATGCAGGGAGAACAGCTTTGGCTGCAGTTTGTTATTGCTCCTCCCGAAGGCAATAAATGGCGTGATAATGGTATTAATTTAATCAAGAAATTGATTGGAGCTAAAAGTTCCTCTAAAAGTAATGATTTATTTTGGTTGCCGCGTGATTTTGTTAAAGGGTTTAGTGAATCACTGACTGCTTCAATAATACCTCCTTCTGAATTTGGTGAAAGGGCTAGTCAAAACGAAGGCTTGAAATGGCCGACTATGATGCAGCACTTAACTCCTTCAGAAAAAGCAGTAGTTGAGGCTATTGGCATTAAAATATCTAAAATTGCTTTCCGCACTAAAATACGGGTAGTTTATTTTGCTGAAAAAGAAGTTTTTAGCCATAAAAGAATAATCCCGGCTGTCCTCGGGGCTATGAAGCAGTATAACACCTTAGATTTAAATGGTCTTAAGCGGGACAAAAAAACCAAAACCAAAGTAACTTATCCGCCTATTGAAGCTATTACTCAGTGGAGAATTAATAACCGTAAAAGGAGGCTGCTTTGGGGCTATAAATACCGGAGTGGTGTTCGAGGCCGCAATATGTTTGTTTTAAATATCGAAGAGTTAGCCAGTTTATTTCACTTTCCAATTTCTACAGTCAAGGCGCCGCTGGTTAAAAAGACAGAGGCTCGAAAAGGTGAACCGCCGGTGTCTTTGCCTCAGCAGGTCTTTTCTCCCGAACCCAAAAAATCTCCTCAAACAGTGGGTCCTAGTAACAAGACAAAAGAAAACCAACCTCAGGACGGCCAACCACCGGTGGCGCCCAATAACTTACCCTTTACTAAATAGATTTTTATGGCAACCAATAATAGTCAAAATAATAATAATCAGGAGAATGAGATTACTCCTTTTGCTATGACCAATTTTCGGAATATAAACCGGAAGTTTGGTATTAAAAGTGATGATCGTCGTCGTCATATGTATATTATTGGTAAAACCGGCATGGGAAAATCTACCACTATTGAAAATATGATTGTAGATGATATTCATAGAGGCAAAGGAGTGGCTCTAATAGATCCGCTGGGTGATTTAGTAGAAAGAGTTATTCAGTTTATTCCTTCTCATCGTATTAATGACGTGGTTTATTTTAATCCGGCTGATTTAGATTATCCCATTGCTTTTAATGTTTTGGAATCTGTTGATCCGACCTATCATCATTTAGTTACTTCTGGCTTAATTGCTGTTTTCAAGAAAATATGGATTGATTCCTGGGGACCGCGTTTGGAATACTTATTGCGTAATACTATTTTATCTTTGCTTGAATATCCAGGCAGCACTCTTCTTGGTGTTACTCGTTTGCTGGTGGATAAAAATTATCGCAAAAAAGTGGTGGATAAAATCACTGATCCAGTGGTCAAGGCCTTTTGGAAGAATGAATATCAAGCCTATTCTAATCAGTTTCGTACCGAAGCTATTTCTCCTATTCAAAATAAGGTCGGGCAGTTTTTATCCAGCTCGGTCATCAGGAATATTGTAGGCCAGCCCAAAAGCACCATTGATATGCGTGAAATTATGGATGAGGGTAAAATCTTACTTTTGAATCTTTCCAAGGGACGAGTGGGCGAGGATAATTCTTCATTACTGGGAGCTATGATGGTGACGAAAATTCAGCTGGCCGCTATGAGTCGGATTGATGTTCCTGAGGAAGAAAGAAAAGATTTTTACCTTTATGTTGATGAATTTCAGAACTTTGCTACCGAGAGTTTTGCTACTATTTTATCTGAGGCCAGAAAATACCGGCTGGATTTAACCATTGCTCATCAGTATATTGAACAGCTGGATGAAAAGGTTCAGGCGGCTGTTTTTGGTAATGTCGGCACTATTGTGGCTTTCCGGGTGGGGGCTGCTGACGCGGAATTTTTAGTCAAGGAATTTGAGCCTATTTTTTCGGAGACTGATTTAGTTAATTTAACTAAGTATGAGGTTTATTTAAAACTAATGATTGACGGTGTGGCTTCTGATCCTTTTTCTGCCTCTACTTTGCCACCAGTAACAGAAGAGGAAGGTAACCGCGAAAAAATAATTCGTACTTCCCGGGAAAGATATTCAGAAAAAAGGGAAATAATTGAAGATAAAATTTCTCGCTGGACCGGAGCCAAATCAGAAGCCCAAAAAAGCCAAAGCAATAATCAGACAAACCGAAATTATAATAAAAATTATAATAAAAACAGAAGATATAACAAAAAAGATAATAAACCTAAAGTAGATTTTCGCAAAGAAAAAATTGTGCCCCAAGCTAGTATTGATAATAAAAAGGCAATATCATTGAAAGAAGCTTTAGGTAAAGAGCCCACTTCCTTTAAACAAAGCAAGCGGAGAAAAGCTAAGCAGAGAAAATCTTCACACCAAGATAATAAAAATTATTCAAGCAAAGAAAATAAAAAATCAACCAGATCCCAAAATAAAAATTATCACAGCCTTAATCCGGGTCAAGTGGTTAAAATGTAAACTTTATGGTTTTAAGATTAAAAAAATTGATCTTAAGTTTACTTCTAATATTTGTTTTAACTTTTCTGCTTTCTTTAGTCCTTTATGGTCTGGCCGGACAATTACCTTATAATCTATGTTTTAAAATAGCCTCTGGTGTTACTTTTGTTTACGGCCTTATTTATATTATAAAAATAATCGGAGGGAAAGAGGAAAAAAAGGAGAGCTATGCTATAATAAAAACAAAAACAAAAGCTCAAAGAATATTTTACTCTCTCTTATTTTATAGTTTAATCTACGCCTTTATTTGGGGCTTGTTAACTGATTAATATATGAAAATTAAATCATTTAAAGAATGCAAAGACCTTAAACTTGGTTTTTTCGAATGTCCTTCTTCTTTGTTTATTTTTGCCGGCTTTATCACCATACTGCTTATTTTGACCACTTTTTTTATTGCCCGTAATTATTATTCAGAAGAAATTGTTTTTTTGATGACAGTTTTTATAGCTATGGTTATGTTTATTATTTCTTATTTTGTCCATCAGGGCACGGTTAAAGTGGCTGATTCTAAAAAAAATCTGCAAAATATAAACACTAAACTAAAAAATACTTTGGAGAAGTTGAAAAAGGCCGAAAAACAAAGGACAGAATTCATAAATATGATGGTTCATGACCTGCGGTCACCTTTAAACGGTTTACGCATGGTTTCTAATTTAATGATTGATGATATTAAAAAAGATAAGGTTCGCCACTTTGAAGAACCAGTCAAGCTGGTAAATCAAAGCAGTCAGAGGATGCTTGATATTGTTAATGACTTACTGGATGTTTCAAAAATTGAGTCTGGCATGTTTAAAGCAGAAAAAGAGGTATCTGATATTTCCTATTTGATCGAAGATGTTATTAAGTATTTTAAACCCGTGGCCGGAAATAAAAATATATCAATCAAGTTTAAAAAGTCAGAAAATTTACCTCAAATACCAATTGATAAGAAAAAAATGCGCCAGGTTTTTGAGAATCTATTGTCCAATGCTATTAAATTTACCAAAAAAGAGGGGCGTATAGAAATCGGCGCTTTTTTACATAAAAAAAAGCATGACCTAAACCAGGAAGCGGAGAAAAATCAGATTGAGTGGTATCTTAAAGGTGGTGACAATAAGCTTGATAATTACGACCAGTCACTAGTTATTTCTGTAACTGATAATGGCCAGGGTATTTCTTTTAAGAATTTATCAAAACTTTTTAATAAGTTTGAGCAGATGAAAAATGTTTCCCAAAAAAAGGAAAAAGGATCTGGTTTAGGTTTGGTTATTGTCAAAGGCATTGTTGAAGCCCATGGGGGCAATATTGGCGTGGCTTCCAAAAAAGGAGTCGGTACTACCTTTTATTTTAATTTACCATTATCATAAATATTAAATCTAAAATTATGAAATCAAAAAAAATATTAATAATCGAGGATGAAGCGGCTTTACTCTACGCTCTTAAGGCTCGTCTAACCGTTGATGGGTATTCAATTACCACAGTTGATTCCGGAGAAAAAGCTTTAGAGGCTCTGGAGAAAGATGAGCCTGATTTAATCGTCTTGGATATTATTCTTCCCCAAATGAGTGGTTATGATTTTTTAAAGGAAATTAAGGAAAATGATAAATATAGAGATATTCCGGTGGTGATTATGTCTAATTTAAGCAAAAAAGGTGATATTGAAAAAGGACTTAAGCTGGGGGCTAAAGATTATCTAATAAAGACTGAATTTAATTTGGATGATTTTATTAATAAAATAAAAAAGGTTATAAAAAATGGCTGATAAAAAAATATTAATTATTGAAGACGAACCCACCGAGGTCTTTGCTTTAAAAAAAATATTACAAGAAGCTAACTTCAAAACTAGCTCAGCTTCTGACGGCGAAGAGGGTTTAAAAAAAATTAAACAAAATTTTCCTGATTTAGTTTTGTTGGATATTCGAATTCCGAAAATTAACGGCTTTGATTTTTTGCAATTTGTCAAAAAAGAAGACAAAACCAAAAACATACCTATTATTATGCTGACTAATATTGAAGATAAAGAATCTATAAAAAGAGCCTTGGCTTTGGGGGCTTCCGGGTATTTTGTCAAAGCTAAAACCAGTCCTCATGAGCTGATTGGCACTATTGATAAACAAATAAATAAAAAAAATGAGACTAGAGAATAAGTCAGATATTAATCCAATTAAACCGGAAAAAAAGCAAAAGTCAAAAAAATGGCTTTGGCTGGTTTTCGGTCTGATCATTATTTTAATACCATTAGTTTTAATCGGTCTGACCGGTTTATACAAAATACCGGGTCTTTCTCATATTTTTTCAACCGCCCAGGCTAAGGATCTTAAAGTAAATTCCAGCCAGGAAATAAGGCAAAACTTTTTACAAAAAACCGGGCTAAAAATAAATCTCGAGGCTAATAGTCATCCTTTTAGCCAGAAAGAATATAAGGATCAGGTTTCTTTGAGTTTGCAGCCGACTCAGGAGGAAATTACTTCACTGCTTCAGTATTCTTTTCCAGAAGATCACCCGGGCCGTTCTTTACAGGTAAAAATGATTGAAGGTGGTCTTGAGTTATCTGCTTTTTTAAATAAACCTCTTAAGGTGCCGGTCTGGACTCGGGTTTTAGTGGAAAGAAAGGATGATCAGACAATTGAGTTAAAAATAAAAAAAGGGAAAATTGGCTTAATTCCAGTGCCCGAAGGTTATTTGGAAAAAGCTGAAGCATGGCTGGAAAAAACTATTAATAACCGCTTAGCTGAAATTCCTAACTTGGCTATTAAAGACTTAAAATATTTTGATGGCTATTCTTACTTTGAAGGCACTCTGCCGGCCAATATCACGGCCAAGTCGGGCCAATGGTTAGATATTTAAAATACTATTTTATGTTTAAACTTTATAATTCATTATCCAGAAAAAAAGAAAACTTTAAACCCTTAAAAAAGAAAAAGGTGACTATGTACAGCTGCGGTCCGACGGTCTATGCTAAGCCCCATATTGGTAATTTGTCGGCTTTTTTAGCCGCTGATTTACTGAAAAGATATTTAATTTATTCTGGTTATCAGGTTAACCAGGCTATGAATTTGACCGATGTTGATGACAAAACCATTAAAGGCTCGATGCAAGCGGGGGTAAATTTAGAAACCTATACCCAACCCTTTATTGAAGCTTTTTTTCAGGATATTAAAGCTTTGAATATGCAGCCGGCTGACTATTACCCCAAAGCCACTGAATTTATCGGATCCATTGTGGATATGGTTAAAACTCTGCTGGATAAGAACTATGCTTATCAGGGCGATGACGGCTCGATCTATTATAAAGTCAAAAAATTTAAAAATTACGGCCAATTAGTAAATTTAAAAAAACAAAAGCTAAAAAGCGGGGCCCGGGTTTTGCATGATAATTATGATAAAAAAGAAGTGGCTGATTTTGCCTTATGGAAGGCTTGGTCACCCCAAGACGGCGATGTTTTCTGGGAAACCGAACTCGGGAAAGGCCGTCCGGGCTGGCATATTGAGTGCTCGGCTATGTCGACCTCGCTCCTGGGGCCTTCGATTGACCTTCACACCGGGGCTATTGACTTGAAATTTCCTCATCACTCTAATGAAATCGCCCAAAGCGAAGCGGCCACTGGTAAGAGGTTTGTTAAATACTGGGTGCACCGTTCTTATTTGCGGATGGGCCAAGAAAAAATGTCCAAAAGCCTGGGCAATGTTTTGAATTTAGAGGAAATCATAAAGCAGGGTTTTTCGGCTCGTGATTTCCGTTATTTAGTTTTAACTAACCACTACCGCACGCCCTTAGTTTTTACCAAAACAGCCATGAAATCAGCTAAAAATTCTTTGAAAAAATTTGATGAGTTCACCGAGCGTTTAAATAATTTATCGGCGGCAAAATCAGATTTTGATTTAAGAAAATATCTGGATAAAATAAAAGAAGATTTTGAAAAGTATATGGACGATGACTTGAACACGCCCAGAGCCATGGCAGTTATTTTCCGTTTTATAAAAAAAATAAATAAAGAAATTGATAATAAAAATATTTCCCAAAATGAGGGTCAGAGAATTATTAAATTTCTTAAAGAAATTGATCAGATCTGGGGCTTTATTTTTTGGGGGCATGACAAGAAAAGAAAATTATCAAGTGAAGAAAAAGAACTTTTAGAAAAAAGGGATCAGGCTAGGAAAAAGAGAAATTTTGAAGAATCTGATAAAATCAGAGATCAGTTGGCGGAAAAAGGTATTGAAGTGAGGGACACCCAGGAAGGGGAACAGGTGTGGCAGTTTAGGGGTTGAGTTAATTTAAGTTAATTATAGTTAATTGAGTTGATTGAGTGATTAAGGGATCTAGAGATTGTCACCCGGCGGGTGATCCGCCTGGCCAAAGATATTAGATGTTAAGTGATCAAGTGATTCGGATATTTTTTTAAAGTAAGCATAAAAATGTTATACTTTAATTATTATATAAAATTAAATTAAAAATTAAAATTAGAAAGGAAATTATTTATGGCAAAAAATAACCCAGAAAGCTCTTCACTAGAAATGACCAATAAATTAGATCTCGTTAATAGAGAAAAAGGTAAAGATTTTTATCATGATTTTGCTGGAAATTATGGCAGTGAAACTGGACAGCCTAATTTTGTAGCAAAAATAGATGAATTTAGAAAAAAAGTTAAAGAGATTGAAGATTCTGATGAAGCAGACGATGTTAAAAAATTTAAAATTGACAAAGCTAAAAACGAAATTGTAGAGTCAGCATTAGCTAGGATTAAAATACATTTAGAACATCCAGAACGCCTATCCGATATGCCTCCAAAAGGTTTTAAAGAAACTTACACCGCTATTACTAGTGTTTTGGCTAACACTGGAGAAATTGGTAAATACTTAGAAGAATTGAAAGAATTAAGAGAACAATTCTTAAAAGCTTTCCCTGAAGCTGGTATTTAGAAGAGGAAAATTTGATTAAAATAAATCAAGTGTTTATGGCTTTAAAAGGTATTGAAGTGAGGGACACCCAGGAAGGGGAGCAGGTGTGGCAGTTTAGGGGTTGAGTTAATTTAAGTTAATTATAGTTAATTGAGTTGATTGAGTGATTAAGGGATCTAGAGATTGTCATTCTTCGGGAGATCCGTCTCTAGCGGAAGATATTAGATGTTAAGTGATCAAGTCATTTCGATATTTTTTTAAAAGACTAGACCTTAGACATTGGATGATAGACCAACAGTCCGTTTTTTTATACGAATTTATAAAAAGTAGAAGCTTATTTAAAATTAAAAATTTTTGGTTGACAATTAATTTAAATTTTGCTAAAGTTATTAACTATTATTAGAAAATAATGTTCTTTTTATTTTTTTTCAAAAGGAGGCTTGAATTGGTTGGTATAGGATTTATATATTTTTTAGCATTTATGGCGTGTTTAGTATTTTTTTTATGGGGTATTTTTTCTATATTGGAAAATGAAAAAGAAACAGTTCTCTCGGCTAGTTTTTTTGCTGGTGAGCATCAAATGCTACCAATAGGTGGAGATAAAGAAAATGGATTTTTAACTTTTGATCCAAAAAGAAAAAACTATAATTTCTATTGGCATAACGCAAATATTAAATATGGCTGTAATTATACGATTAGCCAAGATATGGTTCGTTTCGAATTAGATGAAAGTTATGAATCGCCAAAATTACGTTTTCGCTGGAAAAGCCAGCCAACTAATGAAAAAGGACAGGCGGTTATGTATAAAAGTTATTGGCGCTCATATGTTATCTATATCGTTATTCGCGGTAAAGCTAAGCACCTTTATATCAACAATATTTAAATATTGTTTTATAAAGAAATGGCGGTTCGCCCGAGCGAACCGCTTTTTTAATAAACATAAATTGACTTAATATATATTTTATGATAAGTTACCCTGTTCTGATTTTGATAATTATGGTTTGACAAAAAGGAGGAAAAGATGAAGGCTCGGTTGAAAAGAGTTATGTATGAGGGAGCGATTCCAAGAGCCAATGGTTATGTCGATTATGTCATCTTAGCGGAAAAATGCACCTTTACCGGTCTGTCAGAGACCCCCACTTCCACGATAAACGCGGCCGGAAAGATTATCTTGTCCATTTGTCGTGAAGAAGAATTAGAGCCGGATAATTTGGAATTCTTCGATTTACAGACAGCCAAGGGTTATGGCAGCAAGAAATTGGGAGAATTCGTATATGACCAGGTCAAGTTTATCTATCATGCTGGGCGGCCACCACTAGTAAAAAAGGACGGTGCTGAAATAATCACTGGCGGACAGGTTGTAGATATCTACTGGTGTCCGACACTTTGCCCGGAAGAAGTAATCAGACTTTTTACTGAGCATATCGGGCCGAATCCCAGACAGATCGAATATCAACCCAGATAGCTATTTCCACACGGGAAGGGGAGCCAATCAAACGGCTCCCTTTTATTAAAATAGTTATAGTTATAGCGGCTTCCGCCAGAGCCTGCCTTTTGGTAGACAAGGGCGGACAGGAGTAAAGTTGTGGTTTTTGGGTTTGAAGGCCATCTTTTTTTTAATTTCAAATAACCAATTGCAAAATTCAAAATAATATCAAATGATTAAAATTCAAAATTCAAATTATTATTTAATCCTTAAAAATAAAAAGTTTCTTATGTTTTTTTATTTGATATTTGTATTTGTTTTGAATTTTGAGCTTTAATTTTTGGGATTTAGAAAAAATAGACCATAACTATAACGAAAAACCTTACCCGCCGCTAAGCCTAAAACCTATTAGCATTAAAGAAAAGGTTATGGGCTGAGCCGCTAGTTTGGTTATTAGGCTGAGTCAATGGCTTTTTATTCTAAGCCCAACCACCAAAAACTAAAGCATAACTTTATCGGCTCTGAATCTCCAATCACAAATCTCCAACCCAAAAAAACACATCTATTGACAAAACCGATTAGTTTGATAAGCTTTAAGTAGACAAATTTTGGGCGGCCCAGTCGGGGTCGCTTTTTTACTGGTTGAAAAAAAGGCTTAACAGGCATATCCTCTATGATAGATAATAAAATAAGTAAATACTATGACCCGTATTTTTCTTGATGAAAGCGGTGATTTAGGATTTAGTAAACGGTCTAGTGACTGGTTTATAATAACTATGGTTATTACTAATTATCACCGGTCTGTTGAGAAATGCGTAAAAAAAGTTCACCGGGGCTTAAAAAAGAAATATAAGAGAGTGGGTGAATTACACGCCTATCATTCAGATTCAATGACCAAAAAGCGTGTTTTACGGAATTTATCTGAAATATATGATCTTAATGTTCTCTCTATTATATTAAATAAAAAGAAAGTTCATATTGATCTGCAAAATCAAAAAAATTACCTTTATAATTACACGGCTAATATTCTACTTGATCGGCTGAATAAGAAAAAAGTACTGCCGGAGAATCGCCAGATTAATATTTATATTGACCAGAAAGAAACCAATAAATTCTTAAAAAAGAATTTTCTTGATGATTTGCGTAAAAGTTTGGCCAAATGGGAAAATAAGCAATTTGATATTAAAATAAAACCCTCTCATACAGAAAAATGCCTTCAGGCGGTTGATTTTATCTCTTGGGCCATATTTCGAAAATATGAGAGCAATGATTATGAATTTTATGAGATAATTAAGAATAAAATTATTGGGGAGAATCTCTTGTTCCCATAAACAGAAAACCCCTTGCTTTAACGGGACGCCTTACGGTATCCCAACACAAGAGGATTTACTTCTAAATTTATTCTATCATAGCTTATCCACCATGTCAAGTATTAAATAAGTCATTAATAATAAAAAAAATATAAATAATTACGCTTTTATTGACAGCCAGAATCTGAATTTAGCCATTCGCGAACAGGGTTGGCGCCTTGATTTTAAAAGGTTCAGGGTTTATTAAAAAACAGCGGGATTGAAGTGAGGGACACCCAGGAAGGGGAGCAGGTGTGGCAGTTTAGGGGTTGAGTTAATTTAAGTTAATTGTAATTAATTGAGTTGATTGAGAGATTAAGGGATCTAGAGATTGTCACCCTGCGGGAGATCCGTCTCTAGCGGAAGATATTAGATGTTAAGTGATCAAGTAATTCGGATATTTTTTAAAAGACTAGACCATGGATATTAGATAATAGAAGAAGTTGTTAGTTTTTTGCTAAGAGTTGAAAGAGTAAATTATTCTCATTGGTTGGGTAACTTTTAAATTATTAAAAAAAAGAGAAAAAACTTTGGAAAATTAAGAGAGTCTTGACAAATTGTGTTTGTATGTTAAAATTCAACAAACCATAAAACTGTAAAAGGAGGTGATTAGAATGTTTGATGATGACGGACTCGGTAATGACTACAGAGATCTTGGAGATGATGAAGCGGGTGATTGGGCAGATAATGATAGCTCTAGCGAATAATTCGTACATTCTTTTATTTAACAAAGGAGCCCTGAGCGGCTCCTTTTTTTATATAATAAAATTTGTGATTAGAGAATAGAAATCTGAATATCCAATCTCAAAAAAACACATCTATTAACAAAAACCACCAGTTTGATAAGCTTTAAATAGACAAATTTTGGACGGCCTAAGTCGGGTCGTTTTTTTAGTTGAATTTGACTTTTGTATGCTAATAACATACAATTGTATGTAGATAGCATACAATTAATTTCATTCCCATGAGTTTTAATTTAACTAAAAATCAATCCTTACTTCTTGGCCTCTTTTTTGCCAATCCTAAAAAATCGTTTTATATGCGCCAATTAAGCCGCATGATAGATAAGGAGCCGGGCGTTTTTCAAAAAGATATTAATAATCTTGAGGATGAGGGCATTTTAAAAAGTAACTATGTTGGTAATAACCGGTTTTTTTCTTTAAATAAAAATTACCCCCTTTTTAAGGAAATAAAAAGTATTATTAACAAAACTACCGGTTTGGAAAAAACCTTGGAAAAAAGTTTGCAAGAAATAAAAAATATAGATAAAGCCTATATTTACGGTTCATACGCTAAGGGAGAATCTGATAAATTTAGTGATATTGATTTATTAATTATTGGCTATCCAGTATCAGATAAACTGGAAAATGTGATTAAACAATTAGAAAAAAGATTCAGAAGAGAAATAAATTATACCCTTTATTCCCAAAAAGAATTTAACCAGAAAAAAAATAAAGATCCGTTTTTAAAAGATATTATGAATGATAAAAAAATTGAGATAATTTAATGAAAAAATTTAGGAAAACTAAAATCAATGAGGCAAATATTCTTAAATTTTATCAAAGTGCCGTAAAAAAGTTTTCCAGTGCTAAGAAAATAATAAGATTAGATGAAGAAGCCGCTTATAATTTATTATACGAATCAATGTTAAAAGCCTCGCTTTCTCTCTTGTTAAGTTACGGAGTTAGACCGAGAAGTTTACCGGGCCATCATAAAAATATTATTGAATTTTCCGAAAATAAATTAGGTAAAAAATATTCTTCTTTAATAAATATCTTTGATAGAATGAGACGAAAACGCAATAAAATGCTATACACAGTTGATATTAATGTAAGCAAGACAGATACAAAAAGAGTTTTAAAATCTACAGAAGAATATTTAAAAATAATTCGTCTCCATATTAACCGGAATAATAAACAATTAAACTTAAAAATTTAAATTAGAAATTTTCTTATATAATATTTAATATGGGATAAACCTAGATAATTAGTCGTTAAATATAAAGACAAACCGTAGTCTCACGACTTGTCCGCCGGAGTCTCCCGTAGGGAGACGAAGGCTTGAAATTTTTTCTATTTATAATAAGAGACAAAAGCAGGATTTTATGTATTTTTGCTTTGTCTTTTGGAGAAGAATAAATAGATTTTTTTTATTTTACTCTTATTTTATAAATTGTATAATAAATATCGCTAGAATTTTCTTTGGCAATGTAAACTAATTTTCCGTTTATCTCCTGGGCAAATTTTATATGCAAATATTCTGGACTGTAAATTTTTCCGTTAATAACTAGAAAATCTTTATTATCATTCCGAGCGACATAGCCTAATTGGCCAGCCACTTCAAAAGGTGAATTAGCCTCATCATATTCAGTACCATATTCCTTTCCATTATAATAAACAAGACTTCCTAGAGAAGTATTACTATCCATTGTTAGAAAAGGATGTCTATAATAATTTATTTCAAATGCTAATTTTCCGCCGATGCTTTTAATTTCATAATATTCTTTAGTAAAATCCTCATGTGATTTTCTATGATTTGGTTTCCATTCTTTATTATTATAAAAAATTGATGGATTAAATTCATCACCAGAAACAAAAACTGGTTTTTTATTAACTTCAAATATCCGACTATCAACTTTTTTAGCTTCGGTATGTGTTGAAATATTAGTTTCTATTTTTTCATTGTCATAAACAAAAAAAGAATTCCAATAGTTATCAATTTTATTATGCCCTGCGTAGGCTAATTTATTATTTATAATTTTTACACAACTAATATTATCATATTCTTCAGTAACAATTTTTCCGTTAATAACTAAAAACTGTTTTTTATCATTTGTCGCAATATATCCTAATTTATTTTTAAATTCAAAAGGGGAAGACGCAGAATCATATTTTAAACCATATTCCTGGCCATTAACAACTAAAAATACTTTTCCATTATTTTTTGCCTGATACCCTAATTTATTTTTAAATTCAAAAGGGGAAGACGCAGAATCATATTTTAAACCATATTCCTGGCCATTAACAACTAAAAATACTTTTCCATTATTTTTTGCCTGATACCCTAATTTATTATCAATTACAAAAGGGGAAAACGCAGAATCATATTTTAAACCATATTCCTGGCCATTATAAATAACTATATCCTTATGAACAACCCTTTCAGGACTCCTAGTTGTTTCTCTATTATATACTTGAAAAGCAATTTTTTCATTAAGATCTATCAATGGCGAATGAGGATCAATATAATAGTCTTTATTATCCATGTAGATAACTTTTTCTCCATGGATTACATAGCTAGTTCCATTTAAATAGGTAGCTCCTTGTGATTCTTCATCATAATTATAGGCAATATAAGTGATATCGTCTCCAATCACATTATAAATAAAATTACCAGTGTTGCTGTAATTGGCTCCATACTCTCGACCGTCAAAATATATTATACTGTTATTGTCTTGGTTACGAGCCTGAAAAATGAGCTTGCCATCAATTACTTGGATATTCTTTATATTTTTATACTTTTCAGAAAATTCAATAATATTAACTATTTTTTCGTTATTACCTCTGTAATAAAAATAGCAATACAAAAAAATACCTAAACCAATAATAACTAAAATGCAAATAGTTATGAATAATTTTTTTTGTTCATAAAATTTGTTCATAAAAATAGTAAAATTTTTCTTACAATAATAATTATAAAATAAATTACTTAGAATGTAAAGAGAAATAATAGCTAATTAAAAGGCTCCTTTTTATCTATAAATCTTTAACCCCAAATCCCAAATCTCCAAATCTCCAATGCTAAAATATATTGACAAAACCGCTCAGTTTGCTATAATAGTAAGGTAGTTTAACAACTTAATATATTTATCAAGAGTGCAAGTTAGGGGACTGGCCCAGTAATCTTGCCGGCAACCATTGGAAATTCCGCCAATAAGGTGCCAAATCCAGCCCAAAAAGGGGAAAGATGAAAAGTCGATTTTTTTATCCATCAAACTTAAAGTTATATGGATAATCCACTCTTTTTCTTTTTTTGGGAAAAGAGTTTTTTAATTTAGTAAGGAGAAAAAAATTATGAAAAAAAACAAAAAAAATTATACAGAAAGTGAGTTGAATCAGGCTTGTCAAGAAGGAACTGAAGAAGGTATTCTAAGAGCGCTAAAAGAACTAGAGGAGGAAGATGAGCTAAAAGAGAAACAAAGAAAAAAGGAAAAAATGGAAGAGCAACGAAACAGATCGTAGAAAAAAATATTATTAAAATAATAAAATACGATGACATTATCCAAAAGGGTAAGGAAACAGAGAAAAAAATTAGAGAGAATGCGAGATCCCAATATCAAAATGCCAAGCGCAATGGTTACGATCTTACCAACAGAACAATTAGAAAGACTCCGGAAAAAACAAAAAAACCAGTAGATAAAGATATTGCCATTAAAGAACGCTTTCTAGATTATTTTTAAAAATAAAGGAAAAATTAATTTAGTTAATGTATGCCCAAAATAATTCATTTTTGAATTATTCTATTAAGCGAGTAAAGAAAAGAATTGGTAAATAATATTAAAAAACCCGCCCTTTCCTCCGGCTCTGCTCAGGGCCGGCTAGGGCTCAGGATCGAGGTTTTTAATTTGGAATTTGTATATTTGATATTATTTTGTGCTTTGTATTTTGATATTTGAATTTCCGCGTCCGCGTTCCTTGATTTTTCCCCCGAAAAATGGGGAGATTTGACTTATTGTACAAAAAGTAATATTATAAAAATAGACAAATTTTGGACGGCTCTCATTTTGAGCCGTTTTTGTTATTTTATTATGAAAAAAAATATAAATAATTACGCTTTTATTGACAGCCAGAATCTGAATTTAGCCATTCGTGAACAGGGTTGGCGCCTTGACTTTAAAAGATTCAGAATATATTTAAAAGATAAATACAATATTAAAAAGGCTTTTATTTTTATTGGTTATCTTTCGACTAATGAAAGTCTTTACCAGTCATTACAAGAGTATGGCTATATTTTGATATTCAAACCGACATTACGTTTACCCAGCGGCCACGTAAAAGGCAATGTTGATGCAGAATTAGTGCTCCACACAATGATTGAATACGAGAATTTTGATAAGGCGGTTATTATTACTGGAGATGGTGATTTTTACTGTTTGTTAAATTATTTACAAAAGCATAATAAGTTGTTTAAGCTTTTAATTCCAAATTTTTATAAATACTCATCTTTATTAAGACATTTTCAGGCCGATTATATGAATAAACTAAAAAATAAGCTTTCATCCCGTTATTAGGCCTGGTAAACTTGACAAAAATAATACTTGTGATATAGTTTGTATATAATCACGATGAGAGGCAAACCAAAGGATTTCGTTCCGCGGCCATGCCTCTCTTTTTAGTTAGAGAAAAATAAAATCTGAAAATTGTAGGCAAATTACAGACATTTGTCGGTCCATAGCATAAGATAAATATATTGTGAAAGCAGGAAGAATTTTTCGCTGGTATTGATAAAATTATTGATGAAATAGAAAATAGCAAATATAATAATACTAATAATGTCTTCTTTTGATCAATTTTGACCAACCCATTGAGCTTGGCTCGACTAGCTAGTGAATCCTTTTCTTATCCTCGCGTTTTTAATTTGGAATTTGTATATTTGATATTATTTTGTGCTTTGTATTTTGATATTTGAATTTCCGCGGCCTTCGTCGCGCTGAGCGCGATCGGCCGCGGTCTTGTTTATACGCCGGAGTCTCCCGTAGGGAGACGAAGGAGGAAGGGAGACGGAGGCTTGAAATTTTGATAAGTTATCAGTAGAATAAAAGCATGAAAAAAATTATTTTTTTATTATTACTGATAATTCTTGTTTTAATGCCAAAAAACTCTTTGGCCAAAGAAACTTATTTTTTCTTAAATTCTACAACAAAAGAATGCAGCCTTGATACTTTGCAATCGTATGACCTAAGAATAAGCGCCAGAAAAGATTTCGGGTGGGTTGTTCTTAGGGCTAATAAATACGTGGACTATGATACTCCTTTTGGTCTTTGTAGCGCCTTTTACTTTTCTTATAATTACTCGCCCAGCTCATGCTGTGAAGATTTTGGCTTTGAGTTTACAGAAAGCAGCCCGCCTACTGATAGAGTGGCTGAAGTGAGAACTTTTGAATCGACTGTTTGCGAGAAAGAGGGGGAGGTTATTGAGATTGGCTTTTGTTCCCAGGGGTATTATGATGAAGTAACCCAAGAAATTAAGGAAATTAAATATTGCCGTTATAAACCCCGAGCTTTGGTCATTGACTCTGAGAATAATATTTGTGGAGCCACTTATGAAGCCGTTACGGGTCGCCGGAAATTCAGCTACACCAATCCTGATTCCGGCAAGACAGTTGAAGAATTTACTAATGATGTCAGAGAGGTCACTCCCGGAGTATGCCCGACCTATCAAGAATATGAAGGGGAGGTTTATCAGCCCTCAGATCCGTGGTTTGGTGTTATAGCCGGAAGTAACAAATGTATTCTGGAAGAGGGTAATTACAAAAAATGCTGTTCGGATTTAGGCTATACTTACGTACCGCTAGGAACCATAAAATCTAATTTACATTATAGTAGCGGAGATAGTCGAGTGGATATTTATCAAGATAAGAATAATAATAATGCAATTAAGATTTTAACTTATATTCTGATTGGCTGTGTTTTAACTATACTGGTCGTTTTTTCCTGGTTTAAATTTAGAAAACACCGAAACCAAAATAAATTACCCTGGGACAAAGAGAATTTTAATTAATAACTTTATTTTTTAGTAAGGTAGTTAAATATAGCTACCTTTTCTTATCCTCGCGTTTGAATTTGGAATTTGTATATTTGATATTATTTTGTGCTTTGAATTTCGATATTTGAATTTCCGCGGCCTTCGGCCGCGTTCCTTGATTTTTCCCCCGAAAAATGGGAGTAAAAAAGTAATAAGAAAGAAGAGAAAATTATTGTTTAAAAAAGAAAATGTGAATAAGGCGCCGACTTTATTTGACTTAAAAAGTAAAATGAGGTAAGAAGTAAGTAGAGGTTTGTTTGGTTTATAGGCTCCTTAAAAAAAGGAGGTCAAAAATGTTAGAACTGTTAATAATGATTTTGGTTCCGGCTTTTATAGTCGGAGAAGGTATTGTAAAAGACAAAAAGAAAAAGGAGAAAAGAGAGGCCGAGTTAAAAGCTAAAAAAGAAAGAACAGGAGGTAATGATATGTTACCCGTCTTAAGAAGAAACTTACTACCCGGAGACAGGAGCTCACTTTATTCCAGTAATACTGGTGTCTATCCTTATGGATACAACGATAATTGTTGCGGCTCCATATTTCCCGAAGGAGGGAACGCTTTGGGTACGTTAGAGACCATGAACCGCGACCGGTGCAGCACCAACATAGTAACTGAAGCCTTATCAACTTGGAAAGGTTATCGACCCGTAAGTGAAGTTGAAGTGACTTCCGGTAAGTCCTGGACTGGCAAGACCAAAATTAAGTTGAAGATCAAATAACCTCAGACGTTTTTTTCATACTAGAAGGGCTGGCCAATGCTAGCCCTTTTTTTAATTAATGATCATTTTTTTATTAGAACGGGGCAAATATAACTCCTTTTTTACCCTCGTGTTTTTAATTTTGAATTTGTATATTTGATATTATTTTGTGCTTTGTATTTTGATATTTGAATTTCCGCGTCCGCGGTC